>CAYOBS010000374.1:0-3242 GCA_964402305.1 uncultured Planctomycetaceae bacterium
TAGTCGTCGGCATCGCAGGTCCAATTGAAGTCCAGGTCGCCGGGAACGGTCGCCTTCAACACGACGCGATCCATGTCGCGGCCGACGGCGACTATGAGCACCCTGCTCGGGTCCGACCCGTCAATCTGCGAGGAGTACAGGCCGTCATTGGCATCGCCCAGCATGCCCGTGGTGAACGCATCGCCATTGATATTGATAAACGTCTGGACCGGGTCAGGGGTAACCACGGTGATGAGCGCTGTGCCAATGTCAACCACCTGGTAGCCTTTGCCGTCGCTGGGGGTGCCCTTCCGGATGTCCAGGCCGCCAAAGCCGGCCGACGTCTCCGTATCGCCGCCGAAGACATAGGGGGTAGTATAATTATTCTCGTCCCTAGGTCTCGACTCAAAGGTCACTTTAGTGTCCTTCTTGCTGACCTGGAGGGTGACGTTGGCGCCGCCGGCGAAGTTGTCGCCGAGGGTAATGCCGCCGGCATCGACCCTCATCCTAACCGTCGCGAGGGCGGGATCGCCCCCGGCCAAGAGATCCACACCGCCGCCGTTGCTGGTGGCACTGGGACCCGTGATCGTCTGAACAACCACGGCCTTGACCGTCGCAGCCTTGAACACGTTGGGGTCCATCGGGCCAGTGAGGAATCGCGTCCCAGCCACGTTGGGCAGCACGGTGAAGCTGATGGCGCCAAACGTGTTGGCGTCAAGCAATCCGCTACCGGAGTACTCGCCGGTGGCAATCCTCGTGTCAGGGTCGTAGACGGGGGCGGGACCTGACCAACTGATGCCGTCCGGGAGGGCGGGGGCACCCGCGCTGCCGACGGTGCCGACGCCGAGCAGGACGCCCGCGTCGCGAAGCGGGACGTTGGTCCCGCCGCCGGGGGTGAGGAACGGGCCATACATGACGGGCTGAAGGCCGGCGGCCATGAAAATGCCGGCGGGCTTCTCGGTGGCGTCAGCGATGCCGAGATTGGTGGTTCCGTTGAACTGGGTGAACCCGGCGCCGTAGGTATTGGCGTCCTTGGTCACCGCGCCCTTCGGGGCCACACCGAACACTTCCATGCCTTCAACCACGAGGTCGGTGCCCTTGATATCCCTGAGCGCGAAGTCAGCCAGGCCCGCGGTGCCGACAGCCACCTCACCGATGCCGGCATTGTCCCAGAGGCGGACTCTGATTTCGAAGGAGTGGTCCTGGATAACACCCCCCACGTTCGGATCCTGGATCAACGTCACGACCGCAATCCCATACGGGCCTGCCGCCTGAGCATCTGCGGCAAAACCGATCGCGACAGCCAAGACAGCCAAGGTCAACATTCGTCTATTACGCATGATCCTCTTCTCCTAGTTCCCTGCTCCGAGAGATGCCTTTACCTCTGTTTCCGTCCTATAATCACGAAGTGGGCAGCCAGCGACAAAATCCTTCACACCGGCCAGAACAACTATCCAGATGCTCGGGACTACTGGCTCTCCTGTTTACTTCTGACTCCTATGCTCCTGCATTCTACCGCATAGTGCTGATCTGTCAAGCCTAAATATTCGATTTTTTTCGCTGGCCGTGAAATTTTTTTCGCGGCCTGGGCGAAAGTCGTGACCGCCTGTTTTTTCTCCTGGCCTGCCCGCGTCCCAATCCGCCCCGGCGCGACAGGCGGAAAGGCAGGCCGGAACGGCCGCGTAACCCTGGTTGTAACAGGTGTATCTATAAGCTCTTACGTGGCCGGTTGTGGCCGCGGTCCCCCGCCGGGCGCCCCCGCGCGGCGCCCCGGCCGGCGAGCCTCGCGGGGGCACATTTGCCCAGCGCGGACCAGGAAAAAACCGCCGCCAAAACGAAGCGGCCCGCGGCAAAAAATATTTTTCCGCGCGATAAAAAAACTAAAAACACCGCGACTTGCGGTCAGTTATTCCGCCACCTGGGCTGGGGTTTGTCGTTCAATAACGCGAAGAAGAATCAAGAAGAATCATCCGCCGATTACGCCGATTACACGGAATGCTTGAAGAAATAAACATCTTCCTGACCTCCGCGAAATCCGCGTGATCCGTGGACAGGCCTTACCTCGGAGCAAGGAAAGCACGGGAATTCATGAGCGGAATGAGCGGCAAAACCATTCAAACGCACGGATCGGCCCGGCTGTGCATCACCCCGGTAGATTCCGAGCAGGTATTCATTACCGCCGCGCCAACCGGGCCCGGCGATACGCGCCAGGGGGCCGCCGACGTGTACCAGGCCGTGGCGGAGTTCCTGTCCGAGCAGGGAATGCTGGCGGTTCACGAGCGGATTTTCGGGTCTTTGGCGGCGTACGACGCGATCGTCGGCGCGCGCGGCGAGCGGTTGGCCCGAAATGGAATTGATCCAGCCACGCCTGTAACGTATTTGCAGGGCAATCCGCTCCGGGGCCAGGGGCTTGCCGGCGTGAATATGATGGCCATTCGCCCCGCCAAGCCCCAGGATGTCTGGATGGTCCGCGACGATGCGGGCCTGCCCCTGGGCCGCGGCTGGAGGCGACGGGGCGCGACTTTCCTTCTGCTTCAGAATCTAAACGGCCAGGATCCGCGAACCGGCGAGGATCGAAGCATCCAGGCCGGGAGGATGTTCGACCGGGCCGACGGGCTGCTTCGAACGCAGGACACCGATTATCGCAGCGTTGCCCGCACGTGGCTGTATCTCGACGGGATTTTGAGTTGGTACGGCGAGTTCAACAAGGTTCGCAGCGCGAAATACGGGCATTTCGGCCTGATGCGGGAGCCTGGCGGCTCCAACGGCAAGGCGATTCTTTTGCCGGCCAGCACCGGGATCGAGGGAAGCACTCCGGCGGGCGCGGCGGTGACGATGGACTTTTTATCGGCCCGGCTTTCGCCTGGCGGCGGCATCGAGATTCACCAGATGACCAACCGCAAGCAGAAGGATGCCTTCAGGTACGGCTCGGCCTTTTCTCGCGGCGCGGCCATCCGCATGCCGGGTGTTACGTGGATAAGCCTTTCGGGCACGGCGGCGATTGATGAGGCCGGCGTGACCATGCACGTCGGGGATTTCAAGGCTCAGATGAACGCCACTCTGAACGCCATCGAGGCCCTGATCGCCCAGGAGGGCGCAGGCCTAGGCGACCTGTGCGACCTCACCTGCTTCGTCAAGCTGCCCGAGCACGTCGAGGCCTACCACGAAATACTTGCCCAGCGCGGGCTTGAAGACCTGGCGGCGGTGGCGGTGCTGGCTGACATCTGCCGCGACGATCTTCTCTTCGAGATGGACGGCGCGGC
>CAYOBS010000375.1:0-2860 GCA_964402305.1 uncultured Planctomycetaceae bacterium
TACGAGCGGAAGGAGAAGTAGTGACTGATTGGGCATTTGATTGTGGGTTGGCCCTCGGGCTGGCGGGCGGCTCTGCCGGGGGGCGGGGGGGTTCCGACGCTGCAATCCATCCGCAGCACGCCGCCAATCCCGGCTTTCTTCATCGCTTCAAGGTCCGCGGTGGCGCCCTCAATGGAATAATGCCCATCCTGGCAGGTCCAGTAAACCCAGAGGCGAGCCGTGTCGGGCGGATTCCGGAAGCTCTCTTCTGGTTCGGCAGCGGTCGCGACGGCGACGGCGGCCGCGAGAATCATGGCCGGGAGCAGGTGTCTGGTTTTCGTCGTAACCTCATGCAGGCTGGGTTATCTCTCAATCCCTGGGGTAGAGTACCGTGAATCGGCTCTTCTGTTTCTCTGTCGGTACGGCGTCCTCGTGGGCGCCGCCCTCGGTGAAGACATCGCGAACGGCATCGACGTAGCCAAAACCGGCACAGGCGGACGGCATAATGAAATGCCCCTCGCCGAATTCGTTCCAGTTGGGCATGAGGACAAGCCGCCGGCCGAGGGAATCCGCCGGAAACGACGGCATGAACTCGTCTTTCGTCCACCGGAGCAGGTCCCGGAACGCCTCGACGGGCACCATGGACGTGCCGGGATCTCCCATCCAGGCCGCCCTGTCCCAACCCACGGACGTGCTCGGGAGCATTCCCAGACCGACTGATTCCGCCGCCGCCTTCTGGGCCAGCATTGCCTTTCGCTGCGCATTGGCGCTGTTGGTATACCACGTGTACGCGAAACAGTAATCGACGCCGAAGGCCTTCATGAGGCTCATGGTCTTCTTGTCGCTGTTGCGCAACTCC
Source organism: uncultured Planctomycetaceae bacterium (assembly GCA_964402305.1). Classification (GTDB taxonomy): domain Bacteria; phylum Planctomycetota; class Phycisphaerae; order SM23-33; family SM23-33; genus JAUWQU01. Next base: position 839 of record CAYOBS010000375.1, read on the forward strand.
ATCAGCACGATACAGCCCTTGAGTCCCGCGGCCTTGCAGGCTTCGCGCAATTCGGCAATCGCCCCGGCCGCGCCGGATTCGCCGCCGAAGTCCGCCAGGAAAGCATCATGTTGGTAGATGGCGAAGACGGGTTTCCCGTCCACCTTCAGGTAGCGTGGGTCCTTGAAGAAGTACTCGATCCAGTACGGAATGAGATGCCGCTTCCAGTCGTCCGGATTCGTCCTGCCCGCCCCCTGATTGGTATACATGATCGTGAACTTCTTGAGTTGACTGTACTTCGCATTGAACAGCCCCTCGCGGATACCTTGCTCCAGCACGCCTTCCTTGATGGGTTGGCCGACGGCGTCGTTGGGCCGGTACCAGCAGTACTGTTCAAAGTCGATGCCATGTTCAACCTGCCACTTGATCTCCCAGTCCGCAACCTCCCGCTTCCCTTCATCGTACCAGCCCAGATACGGCTTGCGCTTGTCCGCATGGGTGCGGATGTAGTCCCAGCCGGCATAGGAGTCGCCCTCCTTCCAGAGCGAGCAGCTTATGACTCCAACGAGATGGTCCTTTGAGGGGCGTGGGGTCGGCTCCGGCACATAGTCGGCGGGATCATCGCGCCAGGGATAGACCTTGATATCGTCAACCCACATGGCCTGGCTTGGGTCGTCAGCGGCAAATCGGACATTGTCCAGCGCCGCTGATGTCGCCCGGCAGGGAACGTCGCTGCCGGCGGGCTTGCCGTTGACGCACATCGCGGCCTTGCCCGCGCGCGGATCGACAATCAGCTTCACGTCATACCAGAGGTTTGCGACGTAGTCTTTAACGACGGGAATGAACCGGCCCTTCTCGTCCACGACGCCGAGGTGCCCGTTGCGGGTGGCAACGGACACAACGGCGGCGTTGCCGCTTCGCAGCTCGGCCAGGGTCTCGGTCTTGGCGGGCGTCAGGAAACGGAAGGCGAAGACGGCTTTCCGGTCGATGCTCCTGAACTCTCGCGAGGCCTCGGCTCCCGCCAGCTTCAGGCTCAGGATGTCCGGCCTGGCGGCGCATCGGAACGTCTCCGCCGCGGCCTGGCCGGTTCCGCCGGTCCGCCAGCCGGCAGGCACAGGCCCCTGCGCACTGGAGAGAAAGGTCTCCAGCAGGTTGTAGCCCTTGTAGATGTTGACGGGGTTGACGTAGAGATCGCCCGTGGCCGCATCGCCGGTCTTGACCAGCACATAATCGAGCGTCTTGACCGCATGGAGCAGAGGAATCCGGGAAGACCGCAACCGGCCGTCCACGTAGATGCTTGCCGAGCCGATATCCAGGTCGACCACGACCTTCACTCCGTACTCATGATCGGGCTCATAGGCCTGGATGGGTTTCAGTTCGCCTTTACTGTCTTGGTAGCACAGGCTGGTTCCGCTGGTCACAAGGGAAACCGCCGGTTGTTCGAGGTCGCGCAGTTGCCATGAGGCCCCGTCCATCCGAGCGGCCAGCTTGAAGCGGAACTCAAGCGTGATCTCGCCGGCAGCCTGCCGGGCGATCTGGTGTTTGATGGTCACGGCCTGGCGGCTGCTGGTGTCGCGCAGGCGGAACCAGTCCACATGAAAGCCGAACTGGTCACCCAAAGGACCCTTGGGGCTAGATTCCCATACTCCGCCGGTGCCGTCGGATTCCCATCCCGTCAGGAGAGGGTGTGGAGGTTTCCACGGGTACGGGCGGATTGCCCGAAAGCTGCAATTCAGTAGGTGCCCTGTATCCATGTCCCGGATCATGGGTGTCGGTTTCGCGTCGGCACACAGAACCGCCGGCAGGGCCAGAACCGCCATTGTCAGAACGCTCACGTGTCGTTTCACCTTGCTTGCCTTTAACTGCTTCGAAAATAGAAGGGGCCGATATAGCTCGGAAAACTGTAAGCTCTTGTATTTTCATGCTCGGCGGGTGGCCCGAAGGGCCGTGCCGGACTGATAGGAAATTTGATTTCGGGTTGGCCCTCGGGGCGGCGGCGGGGCTCTGCCGGGGGGCGGGGGGCGGGGGGATCAACTGAAACTC
>CAYOBS010000375.1:2870-3241 GCA_964402305.1 uncultured Planctomycetaceae bacterium
TGTTCAGGCGATACACACGCGCCTTGACGGGCGTAAACTCGAGCTGCCGCTTGATTCCGATGGTCGTGCCGGCCGCGGCATCTTTCCATTCGTCGCCGGGCTTGTATTGCACGGAGAACCTGCGCGTTCGGTCCCAGCCCTCCTGGATGACGGCCCGCGAGACCGTGGCATTCTGCCCCAGATCCACCTCCAGCCACCCGGCCTTTGAACCGACAGGCCCACCCCAGCGGGTGGACGGATCACCGTCGAACGCCGCCGCCGGGCCGTACTGTTTGACGTTGTCCTCCCAGACGCCCGACGAGCGGGCCGGCTTGTCCAGCGCCAGCGACTGGGGCGGCGGCGACGCGGGGGGCGGCACCACCAGCAGACCG
>CAYOBS010000376.1:0-3237 GCA_964402305.1 uncultured Planctomycetaceae bacterium
AGGCCGCCGGCTGATCGCTTTCGCGGCCGGCAGCATGGGCAAGGGTGGCGCGCCTTCGTGTACGCCGCTCTTGCCCTGCGCCGGCATCGCCGCTCGCCTGAGCTTGCAATTGAGATGGGGAAAATAGCAGGGTGTCCCCAATGGCCCGAAGATAAGCCTTTGATCTAAGCCCGAAGGGCTTTAACAGCCTAGCCCAAGGCAGTCCGAAGGACCCCTGCGGGGAGCGAAGCGCCGCCCTGGGTTGTGGGCGTTTTATATTAAGAAGCCCTGTAAGGGCGCCACAAGCTATCATGCAAAAAAGTGTTGCGCCCTTTCAGGGCTTCATTTGATACTCGTGACCTTAACCCAGGGCGGCGCTTCGCTCTGCCCTGGGCTGGGCTGTCCGAGCCTTTCAGGCTCCAGAAGGAAGAATCCAAAGCCTTATCTTCATGCCATTCGGGACTGTTCCCTATAGCCGCCGCGCCCATACCGCCCCCCTCCGACGGCCAAGGCTCGCGACAAGGCCGACAAGTAGGGTGTTTACCCTACTTATTATTTTGTCGAGACTTGCGGGATTTAGGCTTGACATATCGCCGAAACGCGGTAACATAGTAGATGCTCCGACCTCCGCTTGTGGGAAAGCGGAGAGGAAACCCGGCCAAGTGCCGGCTATACCGTGACGGCAGAAGCGAGTCCCGCTCACTCGTTCCTTCGGCCCGCCTAGCCCATTCCGGGCAAGTTCCCAAACAAGCCTGCCTACCGGTAGGTAGGTTGCGATGTCCTCTGCGCGGGCGATCCCGCGCAAGGTGAACTTTTCGGTTGCAGATTTGCGCCGGCCAAGCCGGCAGAAAAAGGAAGGGACGATCATGAACACGAGAAAGATGGCGGGAATGGCGGTTGCGGCGATTCTGCTGCTAGCGGCCGGGGCGGCACAGGCGGACATCACGATTGAGACCGTCCGGGTGGGCAATGCGGGCAATGCGGCCGATACGCGATACAACGGCATCTCCGTCGGCGCTGTGGCCTACGAGTACAACATCGGCAAGTACGAGGTGACGGCCGGGCAGTACACCGCGTTCCTCAACGCCAAGGCCGCGACCGACACCTACGGGCTGTACAGCGCGAGCATGGATGGCGATGTTTACGACTGCCAGATCATCCGGGGTGGCGTTTCCGGCAGTTACTCCTATACGGTGAATTCGGCGTTCACAAACCGTCCAGTGAACCATGTGAGTTGGTACGACACGATTCGGTTCGCCAACTGGATGACGAATGGCCAGGGAACTGGCGACACGGAAACCGGCAGCTACACGATCACTGGCGGCGGAGTGAACGCGGGCACCGTCACCATCCCCACTGCGACCGACCGTGCCACGTTGTCTAACGGCACGAAGTCGTACTTCCTGCTGACCAGCGAGGATGAGTGGTATAAGGCGGCGTACTACGATCCGGCCAAGACTGGCGGGGCGGGCTACTGGGACTATCCCACTGGCAGTGACACTAAGCCGACAGCGGTCACGAGCGGTACGGATGCTGGCACCGCTGTATGTCATGGTAATGATGTGAGCCCGTTAGCCCCTGCCAACGTCAACAACGCCGGCGGGTTGAGTGCCTACGGCACCATGGGCCAGGGCGGCAACGTCTTTGAGTGGAACGAGGCGGCCGCGATCAGTTCCGGTCGCGGGTGGCGGGGCGGGTCGTTCTGGATCGGCCACGAAGACTACCTGCACGCGTCGCACCACAGCAATGACCTCCCGACGAGTGATGACCTCAGCGTCGGGTTCCGTGTTTCCGAAGTTCCCGAGCCCGCCACACTGTCCTTACTGGCCCTGGGTGGGCTGGCCTTGCTGCGGCGGAAGAAGTAATCGCCTTCTGATGTGGAATTGGCCCAGTTCGCCGCGCCTCCCCCATTGACAGCAGTCATGCGTGAACGCACAGTATAATCTTGAGGTTGCTGCATTTTGATAATGACCGTTCTGGGAGAGCCGACGATGGCTGGCACAGATGACAGTTCGAAACCCGAAAAATCGGGGCTGGTAGGACAGTTGCATCAAGCCCTCATGGCGGCGCTGCTTCAGAGGGAGAAGGATATAATCCAATATCTGGCAATCTTGGTGCCGGCACTTGGGGGTTTCATGTGGCTGCTCATCAACTTCAAGCCCTGCCAATCGGACATTTTTATCTATGGCACGATCGGAGTCCTTCTGCTTCTGTTGCTGGGGGCGGTATACGCCTTGACGCTGGGTTACAATTTCCGGTATATCACGCTGCAACTGGCGAAACTTGAATCTCGCCTACGAATTGAAGGGATGATGCTCGTTAGCTGGCCCCGTTCTCCCGACGATTTCGCCAGAAAATGCAGAATCGGCGTCATTCCATGGTGTACCCCGCCCGAGATGATTAAGGTATTTTGGATTGCCTTTATCCTTGGCATTGCCGGTGTCACGGTAGCCGCCTGTCTGTTTCTCTATCCTAAAGTATGCGATGGCACCGTTTGGCAACTGGCTGGGACAGGCACAGGGACTTTGGTCGTCGCCCTCTTGGCCCCCATCCACTTTGGGCGGAAGTTACGGGCAGCATGTAAGAAGGAACCGTTAGTGTGGTAATCAAGGGAGCCCGCCATGTGCGACGAAAAACAGTGGATGCCGTTGGTAGAGCAGATTAAGGCGATGAAGGATTTTATCGAGACGAGGGCAAATCGGATTTCAGATCGCGAGGCCAAGAAGGAAATCGCTCGGATTGAGGCGCCGGTCGAGTTGGTCAAAGGAGTTCTTACTTTCGCGGTCTTGGTCGCCGTGGTTTTCTGTGTGGGTGTTCCCCTCGTACTTCTTCTCCGCGGTCGCGTTCTCGGCGGGTCTAATTGGCAGGCCATAATGTCCTACTGCGCGATAGGTGCTGGGGCTGGGATCGTCGTCTTCGCGGTGGTAATAACGAAAATGGTCTTGGGGCTGATGTTCAAAAATAGCCCTCCAACCAATTGAACTGCTGAATCCGTCGGCTCGCCGACCGGCTGGACCTGGAAATCGTGTGCGCCTTGGGCCGTGACCAACGCGGCAATCTGACGGTGTTTATTACCGCCCGGTGGCATGTTTCCCAAGACCCATCGCCGGCGGTGCCGTGCTTTCCGTCCGCGGAAGCATGTCCCCAAAGACGATCCCAACGCTTGCGGCGTTTGCGATGCGGCAGTTGGGGTCCCATGCCAAGAACGATAACAACGCGACGCGGGGATTCAAGGGTATTTAAGGGGAAAGGCTCGAA
>CAYOBS010000377.1:0-3233 GCA_964402305.1 uncultured Planctomycetaceae bacterium
GTTCCCGCGTCAGGTCTTGCCATAACGGCACGTTAACGGCATAATAACGGCATGGATTTCGAGTTGCGATACACCATCACGAGCCGGGCCGCACGCGGGCTGATGCGAATCGAGGCGGCCAGGCAGGCCGTCGCGGCCTTGCCGCTGAACGAAGGGCTGCTGGCGGGCTTGCGCCGCAGCGCCCGGCTGGTCTCGACTCATTACTCGACGCGGATCGAAGGCAATCGGCTCAGCCGGGAGCAGGTCGAGCGGGTCCTGGTTCACGGCGACCGCATCGCTCGTCGGGAGCGGGATGAGAAAGAGGTCAAGGGCTACTACGCCGCCCTCGACCACGCCGAATCCCACGCGGCCGTGTACGAGATGCTCACCGAGATGTTCATCCGCAAGCTGCACGCGATTGTCATGGGCGGCGGCAAGGTGCGGTGCAAGCCCACGCCATACCGCGACGGCCAGAACGTTATTCGGGACTCCGGCACCGGGCGGATCGTCTACATGCCCCCCGAGGCCGCCGACGTCCCGGCGCTGATGAAGGAGATGGTCGCCTGGGTCAATATGCACGCCGCCGATGCGCCGGTCCCGATTGTGGCGGCCATCGCCCATTACCAGTTCGCCACGATTCATCCGTACTACGACGGCAACGGGCGCGTCGCGCGCCTGCTGACCAACACGGTTCTGCATCAGCACGGCTACGGCCTGCGGGGCATCTACAACCTGGAGGAGTACTACGCCCGCAACCTGGGCGATTACTACGCGGCGCTCGACGTGGGCGAAGGCCACAATTACTACATGGGCCGGGCCGAATCCGACATCAGCGGCTGGATTGAGTACTTCATTGCAGGCATGGCCGAGTCGTTCGAGGCCGTGCGAGAGAAGATGCGGCAGTCGGCCCCCGCCGGCGACCGCTCGGATTGGATTCGGTCGCTGGACGCCCGCCAACGAAAGGTGCTGCCCCTGTTCGAGGAGTGGGCTGAAATCACCACGCCCCGGATCGCCGAGCTTCTGAAGCTCTCGCCACGCGGCGCTCGCGCCCTGGCCCAGAAGTGGGTTCAGGACGGCTTCCTGGTGATTGCCAATCCCTCCAATCGTGGCCGGACCTATCGGCTGGCCCAGCCGTAGCGTCATGTTCCTGCGGAGTTCGCCTTTCTTAGTCCCGCAGGGACGTTTGCCAATAGCCACGCGGCGCAAGCCCGTGGGAAACGTATGCCTCCACAGGAGAGCCCCGGTAGGGGCGACTGAAGGTCTCAGTCGCCCCGCTGGGGCTGCGAATCAACGAATGTGGCGTCCACGGGCTTGCGCCACGTGGCTAATCGCAATCGCCCTGCGGGCTCTAGACCCGACTGCCAGAGAATCTGCGCACACCCCGCGGCGGGCGATAGGATTTTTCGCTTGTCAGGGGGGGCTGAGGTCTGGTAGAAGGTTGGCATTATGAACAGGCGATGGATTGCGACAATGGCCCTTGCGGCGGCGGCGCTTGGCGGATGCGTCGAGCGCGAGATGAAGATCACCTCCGAGCCGGCCGGGGCGCTGGTGTATGTCTCCGACCGCGAGGTTGGCCGGACGCCGGTGGCCCTGCCGTTCACGTGGTACGGCGACTACGACGTGCTGAGCCGCATGGACGGCTACAAGACCCTGCGAACCAACGCCGATATCACCCCGCCCTGGTACGAGGTCCCGCCGCTGGACCTGCTGAGCCACATGGCCCCGTGGACCTACCGCGACCAGCGATACCTGCATTACAAGCTTGAAAAGCAGGAGCAACTCACCGACGAGCAGCTAATCAAGCAGGCCGAGGAAATGAAGATTCGCACGGGGGAGTAGGGGAAAGAAGGTAGTAGGTAGTAGGTAGGTAGTAGGGAGGTAGTAGGGCCTGGCAAGGCCAGGATTCATCAGATTCCGCAGCACATGGAGCGAGGGTGGCCACTCATGATCCGTCCGCGCCGTTTGCATCCGCGCTGTTTGCATCCGCGCTGTTTGCATCCGCGCCGTTTGCATCCTGGCCGTTTTCGTCCGGCGCCGTGTCTGGGCGCCCTTGCGGCGGGGATTCGCCCGAAGGCGAGTCGGGCTGTGTCGCCGGGGCGGTCGTTTCCCGCTGTTGATCCCGCATGGCGTCCGGGAATATCTTTCCGACGGCCTCGGCCGTGCTTGCCTCCAACCACCCGGCGGACCGGGGATAGGAGATCTTCAGCAGGCGCCCCGTTTCCTCGAAGATCATTACCTCTTCCTCGGAGTCGTCGAGGTTCCGGCGGACCACCCGCCCTCCCTCCGGCGTGGCGCGGAGGGCTTTGAAGTTCACCTGGCCGTTGGCGATGGCCTGGCCGTCGGACAGGATGGAGAATATGGTCTTGCGGCCTTGTGCGGCGGTTTCGTACATGGCCAGGTCGGCAAGTCCATTTGGGATGTAGTCGTCCGGCAAGGGAGCCGAGGCCTTGATCTCGCGATTTCCCGCGGTCTGGATCACGTCGAGCCGCCCGTTGCCGAAGCCAATCGCCGTGGTGTCGCTCGGCACAGGCACTCGCATGATCCGGCCAGGCAGGCTAAGCGTCCGCCACTGCCACCGCCTGGACTCGTACTTGCCCGTCCGGGCGGCGTCGTCCAGCGCCCAGGTCTGGATGGAAAACAGGTCGCCGGTTTGCCCGATCCGCGTGCCGGCGTACCCGCCGCCCTGAAGTCTGAGCCGCTTGGCCACGCACCAGCCGACGGGCTTGCCATCGGCCCGGTAACGGATGTACCAGTTCGCCGCGAGTTGATCGCCCCACAGCGCGGGCAGGCCGCGCTTGCGGATGCCGCCCATGACCTCCCCGGCGGCCCGCGGGTCGAAGTGCCGCGACGCCGCCAGCCACCACGCGGCGCCGACCGACGCAGCCAGCAGCGCCATCATCAGCCCCGCCAGCAGCGACCGGCGGGTGATCTCCGAGATTGTTCTTCCTTCGCTCATGCTGCAACATGGTACGCCCCGCCACGGAAATTCGAAATTCGAATCCCGAAATTCGAAACAAACAGACAAATTCAAAATTCTAATGCTTCAAACGCCGGCAGACGCGGGTCGTACGTAAATCCCAAATGTTTTTTGGTCCTTGTTTATGATTTCGTGCTTTGAATTTGTTTCGGATTTCGGGCTTCGGATTTCGAATTTCCGGGTTCCGGGTTCCGGGTTCCGGGTTCCGGGTTCCGGGTTCCGGGTTCCGGGTTCCAGGTTCCGGGTTCCAGGTTCCGGGTTCCAGGTTCCGGGTTCC
>CAYOBS010000378.1:0-3230 GCA_964402305.1 uncultured Planctomycetaceae bacterium
GCGGCTCTTGCGTTCGTACTCGTCGGCCTTGTCGAAGTCGATGTCGTCGAGGTGAGCCCGCATCTGGTCTAGCTGGGCCTCGGTAACGGTTTCCAGGCCCAGCTCGCGCTGCGCCTCGGCCAGGGCCAGCCAGAGGCGCCGCCAGGTGGATATCCGCAGTTGGTCGCCGAAAAGTTCCCGCATCTCCCGGCTGGCGTACCTGGTCTCCAGCGGGCTTCGGTACGTGTTGTTCCTGTCGTCGCTCATGGTAAAGAGTACACGAAAAATGCCCGTGGATTCCAACCCGCCCGCCTCGAGGCAGGCCCGCCTGCGGCGGGTTGGAACCCGGGGGGGATCCCGGTCTACGCCAAGGAAGTCCGGGCAGCAGTTTACTTAATGTAGCGTATGCAGACCGGGTAGCGATACGGCTGGCCGCTGTTGACCTTTATGGTCGACAGGATGCCGAAGACGATATTGCACACGATAATCGCCGGATAGACCAGACAAAGCAGAAAGTTGACGAACGGAATGAACGCGACGATTATGCACGCGATGATGGCGGTCACGATCGTCAGCGCCCAGTTCAGCGCCTCCTTGCCCTGCTGGTTGACGAACGGGCTTTGGTCCTTCTTGACCAGCCAGATTATCAGCGGACCGATGAACCCGGTGAAGATCACCAGCAGGTGAGCGAGCATGCCCATGGTCTTGGCGTCGGGGGACTCAGCCGAGACCAGGCCGGTGGGAGCTCCGCCGGCCGGGGCGGGCGCGGGCGCGGGTGCGGGCGCTGGTGCGGGGCTTTGCGGGGGCTTGGTGTTGTCAAACGGGGTGTTGGGGTCGGTCATGTTTCTTCCTTTCAATAAGCATTCCGTACATACCACGCTAATCCCATTTACTGCCGCGTTGTCGACGCGGCCTGGGTATTCCGTATCGTCCCGGCGGGCCAGTTGGGCCGCCCCGGGGGGTGCGTCACCTGCGCTGCGGAGGAATGGGGCGGAACCGCAGCTTGTCGCCAATGACCCCAGAGGACTTCTCGGCATGAAGGAGCCATTCTCTGGCGGTCGGGAATGACGGGTCGGCATCGATGCAGCACTGAAAGTAGTAGATGGCCCATTCCCAATCCTGTTCGGTGCAGGCGATCCGGCCCATGTAGTAGAGCGCCTCCGGTTCCGATGGGTTCCACGACAGGGCGCGCTGGAACATCGCCTTGGCCTCGGCGACGTGCCCGACCTGGAAGGCGGAGATTGCGTCGGTGCGGTTGGCCTGGCTGAACTGGTCCGCATCCGGCGCGCAACCGGAGACCAAGACCGCCAGCGCCACAGCCATCGGCAGGCATGCCAAATGCCTCATCGTGTCGCTCCCCTGTCGCCTCCGCGGATCGTCCGGGCGGCGGCAGTACGAATCGTTGGTTCCATATTGCACTGTCGGTATCATCTTACATATGCCAAGTTCGTTTGTCATCATCCTGCATATAGGCTGCGGCCCGGAACATTACGACCTAATGCTAGAAATGCTCGAAGCGGGCGAGGCCCTGGCGACCTGGCGGCTCGAGCGCGACTGCCTGGAGCTTCGCCCGGGCGAGGCCCTGGCCGCCCGCAAGCTGCCTGACCACCGCCGGGCGTACCTGAGCCACCAGGGCCCCGTCAGCGGCGGACGAGGCCGTGTAACGCTAGTGCATGCCGGCACTTACGAAACGCTCGACCGCCGGCCGGACCGGCTGGTCGTGCGCCTGGACTCACCGGGCGCTTCGGCCACGTTCGAACTCGCCCGCACCGCCGAGCCAGGAGATGAGTGGCGCATCACCCGGTGGCCGCCAGTCTAGCATCTTGGAGTTGATGAACGTCCAGCCGTCCAGCAAATCCGAAATCCGAAGCACGAAATCCGAAACAAATTCGAAGCACAAAATCCAAAACACGGCTTTCAAGGACGACCACCGGACTGTTGGGGACTATTGTGCCGGCCAAGGCCGTTTGGAGCATTTGAATTTCGTATTTGTTTCGGGTTTCGTGCTTCGAGATTCGGATTTCCACTCTATCGGCACTTGGCGGCCATTTTCTTCAGGGCGCAGCACGGGGACCATGTGCAGAGTCAGCCGGCCGGCGTCTATGTCGATCCGCGTCACGCGCACCCGCTTTCGCGTCGTGATCCTCCAGGTCATCTCCGTCGCAATCGGCTCGCCGTCGATGGCCGAGATGACCCGCTGTAGCACCAGGGCCACCTGGGATGAGTCCAGCCCGCTGATTGCCGGCGCGGTCGTCTGCCCGCCGGGCCGCTGGACGAACTTCGCACGCAGGCGATCGACCAGCGAACGGACAAGCGACGCCGGCATCGGCAGTTGACCTATCCGCGCACCGGCGAGGCTGACCCTCAGCCGGCTGTCGGGGCCGATGGCTAGACTCAGGTCCATCGAGACCACCTTCTGGTATTGCAGCGACTTGGCGACGAGCCTGACGTACCCGCCGTCGAGCACCACGGCCGGCTCGGCCAGGCCGACAGACTCCATCGCCCGATGCACCGATCCGGGCTTGGCGCCGCCCTGGATGGCGATCTCGTCCATCGACTCGAGGTAGCGGTTGAGCTGTTCCTGCGTCACGGTCCAGTTGAACGGCTCGTTCTTCTGCCCGTCGTTGTTGAAGTCCATCAGCCGGCGTCGGAACTCGCGCATGGCCGCGTCCTTCCCGGCCACGGTAAGCCTCGCCGGGCGATAGTAGGACGGCACGCTGCTGGCCAGGATATAGGCCGTAAGCGCCCCGGCCGCGGCGACGGCGGCAACCGACAACAGCACGATCCTGCCTTTCCTGCCTAGACGCATGGGGCGATCCGAATTGTCTCAGCAACGCACTCTGCCATGCCGGGAGTTTGCGCGATCCTCGCCGCCGCCGCAAGGGCGACTTGCCTAAAGGAAAAAGGCGGAACCAGGAACCCGGAACCAGGTATTAGGAAAAGAAGCGAAAAGCGAAATTGGTGACACGGGGTACAAAACGGATTGGTGGTTATCGCCTTTCCCGGGTTCCGGGTTCCATGCTCCGGGTTCCACCTTTTCCTGCTCGCTAAAGCGAGCAGGCCTCGGGCCACCGGCTACTGTAGTTCGAAGAAGCGCCGCACGATGTCGCGGTATTCGGGCGGGATGGTGTTGGCTCGCATGGCCTGGGCGGCGCGGGCGCGGGCCTGGGACCAGGCATCGTCCAGTGGCACGAATTGCCGGGCCGGCGTGGCGCTTTGCGGGGCGGGTCCCGGCGCGCCGGGATTGGCGT
>CAYOBS010000379.1:0-3229 GCA_964402305.1 uncultured Planctomycetaceae bacterium
CAGTTCGGCCTGTGGCGACAGACCGGCGAGATCAACGACATCATCCGCCGCGGCAACGCCGAGGGCCTCGGCTACGGCGAGGCGCTGGGCGCCCACGTGGCGTCGGCCGACGATTGCCCGCACAAGGACATCTCCATCTTCGCCGCCGCCCACGAGGCCAACGTGCCGGCCACCGTGCATGTCGGCATCGGCTACGACATTACCCACGAGCAGCCCAACTGCGACGGCGCCGCCATCGGCGAGGCAAGCTACCGCGACTTCCTCATCTTCACGAAGGTCGTCGAGAATCTCGAAGGCGGCGTGGTGTTGTGCGTCGGCTCGGCCGTCATGGGCCCGGAGGTCTTCCTCAAGGCACTGGCGATGGCGCGCAACGTCGCCGCCCGCCGGGGCGGGGCCATACGGCACTTCACGTCGGCGGTCTTCGACCTTGTGCCGCTGGGCGACGACTATCACACCGAGGCCCCGAAGGATCGCCCGGAGTACTACTACCGCCCGTTCAAGACCGTCCTGGTCCGCACCGTCCGCGACGGCGGGCAGAGCCACTACATATGCGGCGACCACCGGGCGACCATCCCCGCGCTGCATAAACTGCTGATTGGAAGGCGGGAGCCAGGAGCCAGTAGCCGGGAGCCAGTAGCCGGTAGCCGGTAGCCGGTTAAAGAAGAAGACAAAGGATCCCACGTGCGCGTGGAAGAGATCTGTCGAAGCCTGCTCGCTTCAGCGAGCAGGGAGTCATGGTGTTTGGACCAACGAGGTGAAACATGCACAAGAGCAGCACAATCAACCGTCGCGGTTTTCTCAGGCTCGCGGGCTTCGGCGCCGCGTGTACCTTTGCGGGCAAGTCGGTCGCGAAGCTTGTTGTCTCCCCAGCCGCGGCCGCAATGCCTAACGTGGTGGTCATCATCGCAGATGACCTTGGCTACGGCGACCTAGGCTGCTACGGCGCCACGAAGGTCAAGACCCCCAACATCGACAAGCTCGCCGCCCAGGGCGCGCGGTTCACCGACGCTCACTCCTCGGCCGCCGTCTGCACGCCCACCCGCTACTCCCTGATGACGGGCCAGTACGCCTGGCGAAAGCCCGGCACGGGCATACTGTCCGGCGTGGCCAGTCTGTGCATCGACACCGGCCGCCTGACCCTGCCGGCAATGATGAAGCGGGCCGGGTACGCCACCGGCTGCGTGGGCAAGTGGCACCTCGGGCTAGGCGACGGCAATCTCGACTACAACTCCGAGATCAAGCCCGGGCCGCTGGATGTCGGCTTCGATTACTGCTACATCATCCCCGCCACAGGCGACCGCGTGCCGTGCGTCTACGTCGAGAACCGCCGAGTCGTGAACCTCGACCCGGCCGACCCAATACAGGTCAGCTACGGCAAGAAGGTCGGCGACGATCCCACCGGGCAAGATAACCCGGAGCTGCTCAAGATGAAGTACTCCCACGGCCACGACTGCACGATCGTCAACGGCATCAGCAGGATCGGTTACATGGCCGGCGGGAAGGCGGCGCGATGGGTGGATGAGGACATGGCCGGGACCATCACCGCAAAGGCCGTCCAGTACATCGAGAGAAGCAAGGACAGGCCGTTCTTCCTGTACTTCGCCACGCACGAGATTCACGTGCCTCGTGTGCCGCCGGAGCGGTTCCGCGGATCCAGCCAGTGCGGGCTGCGCGGCGACGTGATCCAGGAGTTCGACTGGAGCGTCGGGCGGATCGCCGATGCCCTCGAGCGCCTCGGCCTGGCCGAGAACACGCTGCTCATCGTCACAAGCGACAATGGGCCGGTCTTCGACGACGGCTACGTCGATGGCTCCGGCAGGGACCTCAACGGCCACAAGCCCGCCGGGCCGCTGCGGGGCGGCAAATCAAGCAGCTACGAGGGCGGCACGCGAGTGCCGCTGCTGGTCCGCTGGCCAAGACGAGTCAAGCCGGCAACCAGCGATGCGCTCATCTGCCAGATCGACCTGCTGGCCAGCCTGGCGACGCTGACCGCCCAGAAGCTCACCGATGCCGCAGGCCCGGACAGCATCGACGTGCTGCCCGCCTTGCTGGGCGAAAGCAAACAGGGACGGGACTCGCTCGTCGAACAGGGTTCCGGCCTGGCCATACGAAAGGGCAACTGGAAATACATCCCGCCCCGCGCTGCGGGCCGGAAACAAAAGGCCGACAAGGACGCCAAGGCCCCCACGACCGCCAACGCCGCCACAGGCGAACTCTACGACCTTTCGACCGACCTGGGAGAAACAAAAAACCTCGCGGCCGAGAACCCCGCGAAGGTCAAGGAACTCGCCGACTTGCTGAGCAAAATCCAGGAAAACGCCACAAGCAGGCCGCTACTGTCCCCTTAAAAGCCGCATAATGACAATTGGTTGTGATGAAAATAGTATGGTGTTCTCAGATTAGGAGCCACCTCATGCTCGCCGCCAACGCCCTCTTGGACCTGCTCTACCGGGTCATGCCGCCGCAGTATTGGTACTACCTTATCATAGGCCTTGCCGTCGTCGCCGCGGCCGTGGGAGTCTGGGTCTGGCTGAAAAAAGGCAGCGGCGACTGACACGCCCCGGCCCACGCAAGAGGAATTCCCGCCCGCCATCCGTTGCCGCGCCGTTGCCGTAACTTGGAGCCTGCCCCGTTGGGGTGCGGGAAATCTGGGGACACCAAAATCCGGTAGAGTCGAGACGTGGCGCGGTGGCGATAGGATCGGGGAGTAGCCGTTGGCCGGCGGCTTTCGCCTGAATACCGGTGCCTCAGTCCAATCCATTGCTCCGTCTCCACGTCCCGCTCATCGAACCTGCCTGCCGGCAGGCAGGCCGGACGTGCGGATTTCCCGCATCCGGCTCTCGGACAAGGCTTCATGCGTTCGCACGCGGATAGCGACGCGGAAGCAAAGGCAGTCGCACCAGACCGAACTGCTCGGTCAGGTGCCGGTCAGAGTACCGTGAATACCCGCCGCTCGACACCTGGGGTAAATAGGGACGCTAACCATTTTCAAGCCACCGCATGGGCGGAGGGTGCTGCGCGGCGTGATAATAAATGGATCGCGTCCCTATTTCCCTCTATTTCCCTTTGAAAAACCGCCTTACGGCGGCGCTACAAGCCTCCCGTAACTGAGGCATTACCGCCGAATCCGCGAACTTCCCCCGAACCGGGCGCGGAGCCTGTGTGTCGTCGGGGCTCAAACTCCTGGACGGGAAGGCCTCGATGGACTATATTCACCATCAGCGCTAGT
>CAYOBS010000380.1:0-3208 GCA_964402305.1 uncultured Planctomycetaceae bacterium
CGAAGTGGGCCGGCGGCGCATAGCCGGGCGGTGAGCGTACTCGCGAACCCCCGGAGGAATGCTTTATGAATATGGAGCCCCGTGAGGGGCGATGGAAGTTGTTGTCCGCAAGCGAGCCCTTCCATCGCCCCTGCCGGGGCTCCGGATTATGAGAGCGACGTACCGGAGGTTCGCGAGTACACTCACCTCCGGCTATGCGCTGCCAGCCCCATCCGGGGCTGGGTTGGGGCCCAGGGGCTCCAGCGGCACACTGCTTAATTATCGGACAGCTTCGGCTACCGGCTACCGGCTACCGGCTCTTCAATATCCCGGATCGGTCAGTGCGAAGCGGAAGGTGCAGGCCATGACGTCGTCGACGACCTGGCCAAAGCGGGTGGCGGGGCGGAAGGCGGCGTTTTTGACGGCCTCGACGGCGGACTGGTCCAGCAGGTCGTTGCCGCTGGACTGCATGATCCTCACCCAGCCGCACTTGCCGCTGGCAAGCACCTGCCACTCGAGCATCACCTTGCCCTCCTCGCCGCGCCGCCGGCAGATCGGCGGGTAGATGGGGCTGAGCGACCCGACGGCCTGGACCCCGGCCGAGACGCCCTGGGTTCCCGATCCGCCGTTGGAGACCCGGGAATTGACGTCGGCGTTGCCCTGGGCGCCGGTCTGCTTGGGCGCCGGGGGCGGGTCCGGCGCGGGAGTTTCGCCGGGCGTGGCGGCATGCCTGGCCCGCTGGGCGGCGGCATGGGCGAGCTGCTCGTCCTGCTTCTGCCGGACCGCGACCTCGGCGCACTGACGGCTCGTTTCCTGCACGGCCTCGGCCAGGTCCCGCATCCGTTCGGCGAGGTTCGTGGCCGAGCGACGAATCTGCATTCGCGTGGCCTCGATCACCGGCTCGATGATCGGCTCCGGCGGCGTCTCGGCGACGGTCGGCTGAGGCTCGGGCGGTTTGGGCGGATTCGGCAGCTTGATCTTGCTGAACTCCCGCACCGCGGCGGCCAGTTGTTCCGCGGCGTTTTCGACGTGCCGCCGGATGGCCCGCTCGGTCCGCGTAACGGGCGTGGGCGCCGCCGGCGTCGGCCTGGCGACGGCCTCGACGGACTCCACTAGCTCGATCGTCACCGCGTTGTCGCCGCGGCGCAGCATGGCCGAGGCCGGCGTGTATGACCAACCCGGCAGCAGCGGCAGCAGCATGGCCGCGTGACAGGCCGCCGACAGCGCGAAAGCAATGTAAAGTCGGTACTCCTTCATGGTTTTTGCGGGGCCTTTGGCTCGACCTTGCACTCGAAGCTTACCTGCGTGATTCCGGCGGCCCGCAATTTATCCAGCACGCCGAAGGCCGTGCCGAACCCGCTGCGCTCGTCGCCGCTGATGTACACGGCCCGGTCCTTCCTGCCGGCCTGGGCCTCTCTCACGGCTGGGGCCAACTGATCCATCGCCACCGGGCGCCGGTTCACGAATATCCTGTTGTCGCCGGTTATGGCCACGGCGACGTAGTCGCGCTTGTCCACCTGCGCCGTCGTGCCGGTGGGCAGTTGCACCTTCACGCCGCGGTGGACGATCATCGACATCATCGCGTACACGAAGAACACCAGCAGCAGGAAGATCGCGTCCATCAGCGGGACGATCTCCAGCCTTGCCGGGCGGTCCTCGTATCCGCTTCTAAGACGCACGCGCGTTCTCCTGGGCGCCCCTGCACGCGGCCTCCAGCAGCGTCGCGGCGTTCTCGATCCGCTTTGTCTCATCGCCGATCCTGGCGCGGAAAAGGTTGAACGGGATGACCGTCCCTATGGCTATGATAAGCCCGGCCGCGGTCGTTATCAGGGCCTCCGCCAGGCCGCCCACCACGGCCTTGGGATCCGGGATCTCGCTGCCGCCGAGCATGTTGAAGGCCCCGATGATGCCCGTGACGGTCCCGAGTATGCCCAGCAGCGGGGCAACGGTGACGATGGTGTCCAGCACCGCCATGCCGCGTCGCATGGACGTCAGTTCGTCGTCGGCCGCGACGGCCAGGTGATCGCTCAGGCCCGGCCCGCGCTGGCGCAGTCCCGCCGCCAGCACGCGCGCGACGGAGTCGGCGGTGCGGTCGGCCAGATCGAGGGCCTTGTCGAAGTCCCGCTTGTGCGACAGGTCCAGCACCCGCGCGACGGGTGCGGTTCCGCGCACGCGCCGCCGGCCCGCGCGGACCCAGAACAGCATCCGCTCGAGGATGATCGCCAGGGCCACCAGCGAGCAGCCCAGCAGCGGCCACATCACCGGGCCGCCCTTTATGAAGAACTCTCTCATTACGATAAACCTGCTGCTTTATAGCATTATAACGGGTCAGAATGTGGGCGCACCGCGCCCGCGCATCACATGCAACCACTATACCAGGCTATCTGAATTAAACGTCGGCCGAAGAATAGCGGTTACAGCCAAAGTCGTCGTGATTCCCCTTTATTGTACTGCCAGTGCCTGTCTTTTCAACTGCAAGCCGCCGGCTGAACGCGGCGCAACAGTCGTAATAAGAACCCGATACACACCACTTATCTCTCGGCGTGCCTTGTGCCCTCTGCGATGGAACGCTCTCCGGCGGTCGCCGGGGATATACCTGCGCCCTCCGCCCCGGTGTGCCGGGGTAAACTCCTCTCTGCGGAAGACGTGGATGTCTAGCCACTGCTGTCCAAAATAATCCCGGCATAGTGGGCCGCCCGGCTTTTCGGGGATGAATCTGCCCGGATTCCGGGGTTTTGGACGGCCTCAAGCCTTCCCACCGCGCGTTCCCGGCCCATCCTTCGCCGCCGTCATTTCAGGTGGGTTCTTGAAACGAAACTTCCGCTTGTGCCGCCCCGCGACGGCCTGGGCCTGGCCGAGCAGGCTGTGGAAGGCGTCCTCGAACAGTTCCCATGGCTGGCGGCTGTTGGCGTAGCTCAGCGTGCTGCGGACTGGCGCCTGGGTAAGCCCCAGATGCCGCAGCTTGCCCATGGCTGTGGCCAGCCCGCCGCAGATCTCGCGGAGGGAGTTGGCTCCGCCAAGCTGGCAGAACAGCATGGCCACGAACTGGTCCCAGCAGGAGAACCCCTTGGCCGCCTTCTCGGCGCCCCGATGGCGCACAGCCTTGGCAAAGTCATGACAGGAAATCAGTGAAAGAGTTTGTGCAAACAGACTGGCAACCGATACCATGTACGCGTCTCCTGGATGGGGTGTTTGGGCTTTCTATCAATCCCCATTCTACCCCATTCAG
>CAYOBS010000381.1:0-3200 GCA_964402305.1 uncultured Planctomycetaceae bacterium
GAAGTAGGAAGTAGGAAGTAGGAAGTAGGAAGTAGGAAGTAGGAAGTAGGAAGTAGGAAGTAAGAAGTAAGAAGTAGGAAGTAGGAAGTAAGAAGTAGGAAGTAAGAAGTAGGAAGTAGGAAGTAGGAAGTAAGAAGTAAGAAGTAGGAAGTAGGAAGTAAGAAGTAAGAGAGTAGGGCCTCTGAAAACAAAACAGAAACGCACTAACCCGCCCCGTTCATGAGCGGGACAGTGTGAGCCTGACGGAGAACAGCCGGCCGCGGCGGTCGCGGCTGGAACGAAACCAGGACCCCCGGGCGCAACGGGCCGAAAGGCCGCCCCGGCCCGGCGGCGTCCAGTAAGACAACAAGGCAACGGAAAGGTAGAAAACGGAAGGAAGTTCGCCCAAGCCGTCCCAGAAATGGGGATTGTGGTTGACGATCGAGTCCGACCTGCGGTTCCTGTCGCACAGGGATACCGTGCGGGCTGTTGAACGCGCCGCCGCCAGGGCACACCTGCCTGTCAAGTACACCCAGGGGTTCAACCCGCATCCGGTTCTGTCGCTGGCATGCCCGAGGCCCGTAGGCGTGGCCTCTCTGGCCGACCTGGCCGTCATGCAGTTGACCCGGCCGATGCCGGCAGAGAGACTCCTGGGCCTGCTCAACGCACAGGCGCCTGGCGGAATGACGTTCACCCGCGCCGAGGTATTGCAGACCAAGGCGCCACCGCAGGTGCGGCGCGTGGATTACGACGTGCCCATCGAGCAGGCCATGCAGGCCCGACTGGCCGATCTTGCCGCGAAGTTCAACCAGGCCGACGCCTGGCCGGTTGAGCGGGGCGCGGACGCCTCGGCCCAAGGGGCCACGGGTCCCGCCAAGGCCCGCCGTGCCAGGACCATCGACCTCAAAGCCCTCGTTCGAGACCTTCGCCTGGAAGATGGACGCCTGCGGTTCTCGCTGGCCTCCGACGGACAGGTCTGGGCTCGTCCGGGCGAGGTGCTCGAGGCCGTCGGGCTCGACGCGAGAGCGGACCTGGCAAGGCTGGTCCGCACGAACGTCCGGTACGACCTGTGACTCGCCCAGCCAACCACTGCCCGGTTTTCCGGACCGGCCCGGCGCCAGCGAACAGTGCCTGCGAAAAAGCCTGCGAACAGGTTCTGCCAAGTGGTGCCAAGTAGTGCCAAGTAGTGCTAAAAAGGTCCTGCCGATCCGAAGCCGCCGTCTGAAAGGGCAACATGCCGAAACGAATGCTGATTAACACCGTCCAAGGGCAGGAATGCCGAATAGCCATCGTCTCCGACAAGGGGCTCGAAGAGCTCTACGTCGAGCGGACCTCCACGGCAAGCCGAGTGGGGAACATCTACAAGGCCCGCGTGATGAACGTCGAGTCGGCCATCCAGGCCGCGTTCGTTGACATCGGGCTTGGCAAGAACGGGTTCCTGCACGTCTCGGACGTCAACCCGACGTACTTCCCCAAGAACAAACGGACCGTCGAGAGCGTCGGCCAGAAGAGGTCGCACTACTACCGCCCGCCGATTCAGGAATGTCTGCGGCGCGGGCAGGAGGTGGTCGTGCAGATGATCAAGGAGGGCATCGGCACCAAAGGCCCGACGATGACGACGTACCTGTCGATCCCGGGGCGGCTGCTTGTGATGATGCCCGGCATGAGCCGCCTGGGCGTCTCCCGCAAGGTCGAGGACGAGGAGGCCCGCGACAAGGCCCGATCGGCCCTGAGCGAGCTGGTGCTGCCGCCGGACATGGGCTTCATCGTCCGCACGGCCGGAATAGACCGCCCCAAGCGCGAGCTCCAGCGCGACCTGAACTACCTGCTTCGCCTGTGGAAGGCCGTCAAGCAGCAGATCAAGCGGGCGCGCATCCCGTCGGAAATCTACGAGGAGTCCGACCTGGTCACCCGGACCATCCGCGACATCTACAGTTCGGAAATCGAGCGGGTCATCTGCGACAGCCCCGCCGTGGCCAGGCAGGTCGAGCAGTTCCTCAACGTGGCTGTGCCTCGCGGCAAGCACTCGGTGGAGCTCTACACGGGCAAGGAGGGCCTGTACTACGAGGCCGGGCTGGAGGCGGAGATCGAGAAGATCCACGCCCGGCGCGTCGAGCTGCCGATGGGCGGCTCGCTGATATTCGACCAGGCCGAGGCGCTGGTGGCCATCGACGTGAACTCCGGGCGGTTCCGCCAGCACTCCGACGCCGAGACCACCGCGCTGAAGATCAACCTCCAGGCGGCCGAGGAAATCGCCAGGCAGCTTCGGCTTCGCGACATGGGCGGGGTGATCATCATCGACTTCATCGACATGCGCGAGGAGAAGAACCGCCGCCTGCTTGAGAAGACCATCAAGGACGCCATGAAGCCCGACCGCGCCAAGACGAAGGTCCTGCGGATCAGCGCTTTCGGCATCGTCGAGCTGACGCGCCAGCGCCTCGGGCCGTCGCTCAAGCAGAGCTACTTCAACCGCTGCTCCCGCTGCGACGGGCTTGGCGTTGTCCAGAGCGAGGAATCGCTGAGCCTCAAGATCATGCGGGATGTCCAGCGCGCCGGCGCCGATGCCAACGTGGCGCACGTCGAGGCCGTCGTGCCGCCGGAAGTGGCCCACTTCCTGCTCAACCGCCAGCGGTTGCAGATCGCCAGGCTTGAGGCCGAGACAGGAAAGGCCGTCGTCATCCGAGCCGACGCGGAAGTCGGGGCCGGCAAGGGGATCATCCATTGCACCAACTCCCGCGGCGCGCCTGTGGCGTGGGAGGACCCCGCCGTAGGCAAGCACGAGCGAAGAACCCTTCAGACAACTCCCATTTCGCAGGTGCCGCTGCCGGCAGCGCCAGCCCCGGTCGAGGGAGAAGCCCAGCCTGCCGCGCCGATGCCGGGTGGCGCGACGGTCGAGGCGGGGGACTATGCCGAAATCGACTTCGACGGGATCGAGTCCGACGAAATCCCCTACGGCGACGATGAAGACGCCGAGCTTGACCGCATGATCATCGCCACCGACCTGGCCGACCAGGACGATGGCGAAGCCGACCAGCATGCCCTGGCTGTCGGCGAGGAGCCTGGCGAGTTGGCGTCAGCCTCGGCGGCGCCGGCGGCGGCCCAGGCCGTGACGGGCGAGGGTCCGGCCGGGGAGGTAAAGAAGAAGCGTCGAGGCCGGCGCGGAGGCCGCAAGCACCGGCGCCGCCGCGATGACGCCGCTGAAGGCGCCCAGGCGCCCGCCG
>CAYOBS010000382.1:0-3192 GCA_964402305.1 uncultured Planctomycetaceae bacterium
ACGGGCGGCCTGCGGTTCAGCAAGGCGTCCCAGTTGGGCCTGATGGGCTTCGGCGACACGTATCGCCCGTCGTTCGAGGGCAGCGTGGTGTGCCTGCCGACCGACTGGCTGGTGCTCGGCTACGAGTTCCGCCAGAAGCGCAACCCGTACGGCAAGATTCCCGGCCTGATCGGCGACGAGGACAACTGGCACGCCCTGTCCGTCAGCCTGATCGCCAACAAGCACCTGACTATCTCGGCCCTGGCCGGGCTGTGCGGCAACGTCGCCAACGCCAACGCCGACACCACCTGGGGCCTCCAGGTGAAGTACGAGTTTTGACCCTGACCAGCCGCCGCTGAGTCCGGCGGGCGCGATGGTGCAGCCGCGGACCTCCCAACGGTCCGGGCTTGTGCTTTGCGCCCGCCGGGAGAGGTTTGTGCATCGGCGGAAGCGTTATGCGTTAGAATGGATCGATGCCCGCGCCCCGCGCCCGATCCAATCGGCGCCGGGCACGGCACGAGGAGCCAGCCATGAGCGACTGCTGCGAAAATCCGAATAAGCGACCCGCGCCCCGCAACAAACCCGCCTCGCCGTGCTGCGCCGGCGGGCAATCGACCCAAAAGCCCGCATCTCCGTGCTGCGGCGACAAGGCCCCGGCCGCCAAGCCAGCCTCCCCATGTTGCGCCGGCAAAACCCCGGTCGCCAAGCCCGCCTCGCCGTGCTGCGCAGGCGCTGCGAGTCCGGCCGCTACGGATGGCCCGCAGGCATGGTTTGCCAACATGATCCCTAACGCCATCGCCTATGCCCGCGAGCAGAAGGCCGCCGGCAGGCCCATTGTCGGGATCATGTGCGAGTACACGCCGCGAGAGGTCATCCTCGCCGCCGGGGCCGTGCCGGTCTGCCTTTGCGGCGGGGACGTCGAGACAATCGCGCCGGCCGAGGAGCACCTGCCCGCCAACCTCTGCCCGCTGATCAAGAGCACCTACGGCTACCACGTTACCGGGACCAATCCACTGCTGGAGATGTGCGACCTGCTGGTGGCTGAGACCACCTGCGACGGCAAGAAGAAGATGTATGAACTGCTGGCCGACAGCAGGGAGATGATCGTGCTGGAGCTGCCCCAGCGCTCGGACGACCCAACCGCCCTGGATCACTGGACGGATGAGCTTCGCCGATTGCGGTCCGTCCTCGAGCGCCGCTTCGGCGTTGGCATAACCGATGGCCGCCTGCGCGACGCCATCGCCGAGATGAACCACGAGCGGTCGCTGCGCCGCGACCTGGCGGCACTGATGAAACGCAAGGCCCCGCCGCTTACCGGACGCGAGCTTCTGGACTACAAGAGCGTCATATCCGCCATCCCGGCCGACATGGCGCACTACGCGGCCGCGATTGAAAAACTCTCCGCCGCCGAGGGCTGTGCGTCGCTGGCGTCGCGCACGAGGGTGCTGCTTACCGGCGTGCCGGTGCTGCATGGGGCCGAGCGCGTGCTGGACATCATCGAGGATGCCGGTGGGCTGGTCGTCTGCCTGGAGACATGTACCGGAGTCAGGCCGATCCTGGAGGACGTGAACGCCCGGGCCGCCGACCCGATCGCGGCCATCGCCGAGAAGTACTACCACCTGCCCTGCTCGGTGCTGACGCGCAACACCGCCAGGCTCGACTCGCTGCGGCAGCTCGCCCGCGAGTACCACGCCGACTGCATAATCGACCTGATCTGGCAGGCGTGCCTGACCTACGACGTCGAGAGCTACTATGTGCGCCGCCTGGCCGAGGATATGAATCTGCCCTACCTGCGGATCGAGACCGACTACTCGCCGTCGGACTCCGCCCGGATAGCCGTGAGGGTCGAGGCGCTCTTCGAGACGGTCAAGGGAGCGGGCAGGGGATGACCGACGCTGTGACACAGCGAGAGTCTGTTCCCCAATCTGATTGCGGATTGCGTCCCGGCGCGCCGGGACGCAATCCGCAATTGGATGACGGACAGAGCCCGATTCGCGCCAGGATGTTGTCTTCGGGTAATCGCCCATGACCGTCGCGTACACGTGCCCGTTTGTCCCGGCCGAGTGGATCAAAGCCCACGGGCTGGCGGCCTCCCGCATAGTCCCTCGGCGGCTTGGCCACGGCGGAATGATGGAGGCCACCGCGGGCCTTTGCCCGTTCGCGCGTGCCCTTCTGAACGACCTGGCCCGCCGGCCCGCCGGCGTCGCGGCCGTGTTCACCACCGCCTGCGACCAGATGCGACGCGCGGCGGAGGTCTTCGCCGACCGCTGCCCGAACCGGCCTTGCTTCGTGATGAACGTGCCCGCGACGTGGCAGACGCCGGCGGCGATGGCTATGTATGTCGATGAGCTCCGTCGCCTCGGCGGATTCCTCGTCGGCCTCGGCGGCCAGGAGCCGACCGACGAGCACCTGACCGAAGTGATGCTGGCATATGACGACGCGCGGGAGCAGTTGCGGGCGGCCCGCGAGCACCTGACCGCGCGCCAATTCGCCGAGTTGCTCGCGGCCTTCGGCCGGGATGGCATCGAATCACAAACAAGTATATGTGCGCTACGCGACCCCTCTCCCTTGACGGGAGAGGGTGGCCCTTCAGGGCCGGGTGAGGGTGTGACGGGCGAGACACCCGTTCCCCTGGCGATCGTGGGCGGGCCGCTGCTTGAAGGGCACTTCGAGGTGTTCGACGTCGTCGAACGTTTCGGCGGGCGAATCGTCCTGGACGCCACCGCCTCCGGGGAGCTGACCATGCCCGGCCCCATCGACGGCCGCCGCGCAGCCGAGAACCCCCTGGCCGAACTTGCCAGGGCGTACTTCGGCAGCATCCCCCACGCGATGCGCCGCCCCGACAGCATGCTGCACGACTACCTTGCCCGCGAGTTGGCCGCCCGCAAGGTGCGCGGCGTCCTGCTGCACCGCCAGCTTTGGTGCGACTTGTGGCATGGCCAGCTTCCTCGAATCCGCCAGGCAGCCGCCCTGCCCGTGCTGGACATCGACGTGGCCGACGAGGACGCCGACTTCGGCCGGCAGGCTGGGAGAATCCAGGCCTTTATGGAGATGCTTGGGGGGAACGAATAGTAAGAAGTAGTTAGTAGTAGTCATGCAGCAATGAAAGTGTCCCTGGCGGCGGTCGGCCCGGCCGCGATGCACCCGGTCGGCGATCGGCGGCTCGCCCTGAGCGCGCCGAACGGGCAGCCCACCGATGTCCTGCCCGGCCAG
>CAYOBS010000383.1:0-3158 GCA_964402305.1 uncultured Planctomycetaceae bacterium
ACGCGCTGAAGGAAATCGCCATCATCATGGAGCAGATCCCCTCCAACCGCGGCTACCCCGGCGACCTGTACACGCAGATGGCCCGGCGGTACGAAAAGGCCGTCGATTTCGACGGGGCCGGCTCCATGACCATCCTGGCCTGCGTGACGATGCCGGGCGACGACGTGACCCACCCCGTGCCCGACAACACCGGATACATCACCGAAGGCCAGTTCTACCTCCGCAACGGGCGAATCGAGCCGTTCGGCTCGCTCAGCCGGCTCAAGCAGCAGGTCAACGGCAAGACCCGCGACGACCACCGCGCGATCATGGACGCCTGCATCCAGCTCTACGCGCAGTGCCGCGAGAGCCGCGAAAAACGCGACATGGGCTTCGAGATGTCCGAGTGGGATGGCCGGCTTCTCAAGTACGGCCGGCTTTTCGAGACGAAGATCATGGACCTGTCCGTGAACATCCCGCTCTTCGAGGCCCTCGACCTGTGCTGGGAAATCCTCGCCGATTGCTTCGAGCCGGCGGAGACCGGCATCCGCCGAGCCATCATAGAAAAGCACTGGCCGAAGGAGCTGGCCCAGGAGAGTGTGGCATAGTAGCGCTGCCTGTTGCGGTAGGCGATGACGCCTGTGTGGCGTTTTATTGCGGATTGCGGATTGCGGATTGCAGATTCCCGTGTTCGACAGTCTGAGATATTAGGAACGGCAATGACGCCCGACGAAATGAAGAAGCGAACGAAACAATACGGCCTGCGGATCATCCGCGCAGCGGCTTCGCTTCCGCGCACTTTCGCGGCCCGGCACATCGGCGGGCAGTTGCTGCGGGCCGGCACAAGCGTTGGCGCCAACTACCGCGCCGCCTGCCGTGCCCGCAGCCAAGTTGAATTCATTGCGAAGCTGGGCATAGTCGAGGAAGAAGCCGACGAGACAATCTATTGGATGGAGATGCTCGTGGAGGCAGGGATCATGCCGAAGGCCAAACTTAGTGCCCTGATGACCGAGGCCAACGAAATCCTGTCAATCGTCGTGGCATCCATCAACACCGCCAGGGGCGGTGCAAGAAGATCCAAAACGTCCGAACGCGGAAATCCCCAATCCGCAATCCGCAATCCGCAATCCGCAATCGAAGCCCCCCGAGCAGCGACAGAATAGAACGACCATGGCTAAGAAGATTCGTTTAACTCGGCCAGAGCTCAAGCGTCAGCGGGACATGCTGCACCGCTTCGAGCGGTATCTGCCCATGCTGAAGCTCAAGCAGCAGCAGTTGCAGATGACCATCCGCGACGTGAAGGTCCGGCTGGCCAAGCTCGCGTCGGCCATGGAAAAGGCCGCGCGGCAGCTCGACCCATACCGGCCCGTTCTGGCGGACCGGGCCGGCGTTGACGTCGAGTCCCTGGCCAGGCCCGCGGAGGTCCTTACCACGCGAACCAACGTCGCCGGCGTCAGCATACCGATCTTCAAGGACGCGACCTTCCCCCAGCCCGACTACAGCCTGTTCGCCACGCCGGCCTGGGTGGACAAGGCAATCGCAGACCTCAAGGAGATCAACCGTCTGTCGGCCGAGCGGGACGTCGTCGCCGAGCAGTTCCGCCTGCTGGACCGCGAGCTTACCAAGATCATCCAGCGGGTGAACCTCTTCGAGAAGGTCAAGATCCCCGAATCCCGCGAGATCATCCGCGTGATTGGCATCAAGCTCGGCGACGAGATGACCGCCGCCGTCGGGCGCGGCAAGATAGCCAAGGCCAAGATCGCCGAGCGGTCCAACGACTTCAACGGCATCGCATACGCCGCCCAGCCGGCGGCGGCCCAGGGAGCCGAAGGCTAATGATCGCCAAGATGCTCAAGACATACGTGGTGAGCAGGCGCCAGCAGCGAGAGGGCCTCCTGGAGGCCCTGCGAACCCTCGGCGTGATGCACCTGGCGCCGGTGGATCGCGGCCAGGCCGTCGCGCACGAGGAGACCGTCGCCGCAATCGACCGCCTGCGACGCGCCCAGCAGTTGCTCGGCGCCATCACGCCGGCCGGAACAAAACCCCACGACGTTACGACGGTCCAGGCCGCCGAGGAGGCCCTTGCGATCCACCGCGCCGCGGCTGAGCGACGAAACCGCCTGGGCAACCTGCACCGGCAGATCAACCATCTCGCCGTCTGGGGCGATGTGCGCCTCGAGCAGTTCGCCGCATTGCGCGAGGCCGGGGTGCGGATCGGATTCTACAGCCTGCCGGCGCGGGACGCCGGCGCGATCCAGGCCGACCTGGTGCAGGTCGTCGCCGACCGCTTCGGCCGGGGCGTGCTCGTGGCCGTCGTGCAGCGCGACGGCGAGGCGAAGATTCCCGACTCAGCCGAGCCGGTGGAGCTGCCGCCGCGCGACCGCCGCAGCCTTCGCACCGAGGCGGCCGAGGTGGACAAGCAACTCGCCGACGACGAGAAGCGTCTGGCCGGGCTGGCGCACTTCGCCAAGGGCATGCAGGAGGAGATCGACCGCCTGACTGCCACGGCCCAGTTCACCATCGCCGATCGCGGCGGCCTGGCCGAGGGCGAGCTCTACGCCGTCCAGGGCTGGATCCCCGCCGACAAGGCCGAGCACTTGCGCAAGGCCCTGGCCGGCGAAGGCATCGACGCCGGCGTGGAAGTCTTCGAGCCGCAAGAGAGCGATCGCCCCCCCACCCTGATAAGACTTCCGCGCTGGGCCCGGCCTATCCAGGGCCTGATGAAAATCCTGGGCCTCAGCCCCGGCTATAACGAGCAGGATGTGTCTATCGGCTTCATGATCGCCCTGCCGATCTTCGCGGCCATGCTGTTCAGCGACGCCGGCTACGGGCTGATAATGGCCCTGCTGCCAATCGTGTTTCGCCGCAAGGTGGTGGCCAAGATGGGTGTCAACGTCGCCAACCTGATGATCGTCATCGGCGCAGCCAGCATAGTCTGGGGCGGCCTGACCGGCTCGTTCTTCGGCATGGACGTTCCGGGGATGTTCCACGGCAAGCCGCTGATCGTTGTTTCGCTGGATGAAGCCGCCATGCGACTGCTGATGCGGATCAGCTTCACAATCGGCCTGATCCACCTGATAATTGCCCAACTCTGGCGGGCCGCGACAATGCTGCCGGATCTCAAGGCCTTGGCGAAGGTGGGCTGGAATCTGGAATCTGGAACGTTTTCTGCTAAGCTT
>CAYOBS010000384.1:0-3158 GCA_964402305.1 uncultured Planctomycetaceae bacterium
CCGCCCGCGCCGGCCGCGGGCGCCAACGCCGGCAGCAACGACGACGTCGCCGACACGCAGGTCCTGAACCTCACCCAGGCCGACCTGGCCGATCCCGCTCACGACGGGCTCGAGCTGGTAATCGACTCCAGGCTGGCAAAGGCCGGCCAATACCGCGTCGGCCAGACCGTAACCACCGCCGGGCACGACTGGAAGATCGTCGGCGTGGTCCCGGCCGGGGCCATGACGCGGGTCTTCCTGCCGCTGCGGACCGCACAGTTCCTCTTCGGCAGCGGCGACGTGACCAAGTGTACGATGATCCTGGTCAAGCTCAAACCCGGCGTGGACATAGGCCCGGCCGGGCGAACCATTCAGCAGACCGTCGGCCACGATGTCATCCCGCTTGCCCGATACAGGGGAATGCTGGTCGAGAAGTTCGGCATCATCTTCACCTACGTCGACATCGTGAATGCCGTCGCGCTGGTCATCGCGTTTCTGTTCATCATGATCACGCTGTACACGATGGTCCTCCAGCGGACGCGCGAGATCGCGATTCTCAAGTCGTTCGGGGCGTCCAACGCGTTCATCCTGCGACAGGTGCTGGAAGAGTCGCTGATGCTCACCGGCTTGGGCACTGGCTTGGGAATCGCGCTGAGCTTCGGCGCGGCCTGGCTGATCCAGACGCTCCGCCCGCTGCTTACCGTTACGATAACCTGGCAGTGGATCGCCATCGCCCTGGCCGCCGCCGCAGCGGGCGCCGTGGTGAGCGGCCTGTACCCAGGCTGGCGGGCCATACGAGTGGATGTCGTGGAAGCACTGACGATGGAATGATTCAATTGCGGATTGCGGATTGCGGATTGCGGATTTACTGGTCCTGAAGATAGTGGGCAATATAGTCATTAATGGTGCTTGAGGTCTGAGACATATGGCATTTCAGGTACGAAGGGTCATGTTCTTTGGGAAACGCCTCGCCCGCGCGAATCCGCAATCGTTGAATTCGAAATCTGCCTGCCGAATGGCAGGCACGAAATCTCCAACCCGCCCGCGGAAGGGAAATCCGCAATCCGCTCCCGGCGCGCCGGGACGCAATCCGCAATCAAATGAGTGATTCAAGCGACATATTGATCGCCCAAGGGCTATACAAGGGCTACGGCCGGGGCCCGGCGCGGGTGGAGGTTTTGCGCGGGCTTGGCCTGACGGTGCGGCGCGGGGAGTTCCTGGCGGTCATGGGGCCCAGCGGCTGCGGCAAGAGCACGCTGCTGCACCTGATGGGCCTGATGGACTCGCCGGATGCAGGGCGGATCATCCTTCTAGGCCAGGACGTCAACGGCTCCGCCTCGCGGAGGACGATGCTGCGGCGGCGGAGCATCGGGTTCGTCTTTCAACGGTTCAACCTGCTTGGCGAGTTGAGCGCGGCCGACAATGTCCGGATATCGCTGCGGGTGCGGATGCTCGCGGATGACGGGCGGGCCGGGGAGCTGTTCGAGAAACTCGGCATCGCCCACGTGCGGCGGCGAAAGCCGGGGCAGATGTCCATCGGCGAGCAGCAGCGGGTCGCGGTCGTCCGGGCGCTGGCACACCGCCCGGCGCTGCTCCTGGCCGACGAGCCGACGGGAAACCTCGACTCCGCCAACAGCCAGGTCCTGCTGGAGCATCTGAGGCAGATCAACCGCCAGGACACCCAGACGATCATTATGATTACGCACTCAGCCGAGGCGGCCGGGTTCGCAGATCGCATAATATACATGAAAGATGGGCAGATCGTTGGCCAGCGATGACTCATTGCCGCGTGGCTCCCAGCCGCCCGCGCCGGCCTCGTCGACCGGCGACGGGGTGTCCCTGCGCGGATGGTTCGCCATTTACGGGCTGTTCCTGCTGGCGGCGGGACTGCCGCTGGCGGTGCTGGTATCGCAACAGGATACGACCTGGCAGCAGTGGCGGGCCGAGCCCGCGGCAGTCCTGGCCGCGACGAGTCCCGCCATAAAGCTCCTGGCATTCGCTATCTACACTTCGCTATGCTGCACATTCCTGCCGCTGCCGGCAAAATGGATAGTCGCCGCCGTGGCGATGAAGGATGTCGCCGTGGGGCCCGACGTGTGGACCACGACTCTCGCCGTCGCGGCCGTCGGGGCGATTGCCTCTACGATGGCGAACCTCAACGACTATCACCTGTTCACGTGGCTGCTCCGCAGCCGGCGGATCGGCAAGCTGCGCGACACGAAGCTCTACCGTGTCTCGGCCGGGTGGTTCGAGCGGTCGCCATTCTTCCTGGTGACGCTCTTCAACATCCTGCCGATTCCGGTGGACGTCGTTCGAATGCTGGCCACGACATACCGTTATCCGCGACTGCCCTTCGCGGCGGCGAATCTCGTCGGGCGGTTCATCCTCTACGGCGTGATCGCGTTTGTAACTTACTCGCTGGGCAGCCAGGGCAAGTGGGCCGTCCTGGCCCTGCTGGGCGTGGCGGTTGTCCTCGGGGCCGGCAAGGCCGTCCCGGCCGCGCTGCGGAAAATCCGCCCAGCCGCCGCCAACGCGGGCGAGTAGCACGGGCATCTTGCCCGTGAGTAGCACGGGCATCTTGCCCGTGAATGAGATGCCGGGCCGAAAGACGTGGTTGCTCCGGCCCTGCCTGCCCCGTTGGGGCGGGCCTTCGCAAACCACGGCACCCGTCTCTCCTGTGCGGGTGTCGCGCCGAAGACATCGGCCTTGCGGCAAGGCCGCAATGAAGCGCACAATGGATGAAATGACTTCACGCAAGGACGAAACAATGGGAATCAGACGTATCTCCACAACCTGCTTGATGGCGACTATCGCGGCAGCAGTAGCGATGGCGATTGCCGCTCCCGCGAACGCCAACGCGCCCGCAGCCGCCGCCGACGCCAACGCGCCCGCCGTCATTACGACGGCAACTTCTCCCACAACGACGACCTCCGCCCCCGCCGAGGCCGTCAGCGAGGATGCGATGAAGATCCTCCGCGAGCTCGAAGCCGCCGGGGACAAGTACCGCACCATCCGGGCCGGCCTGGACTACGAGATCGTCAACCTGGTGCTCGGCGACAGCGAGAAGCGCACCGGCTGGGTCGCATACAGCAAGGGCGACGACAAGACGCCGACTCGCTTCCGCGTGACCTTCGAGAAGTGCAAGCTCGGCGCCGGCGCGGAGTTCAAGGATCAGGTCG
>CAYOBS010000385.1:0-3145 GCA_964402305.1 uncultured Planctomycetaceae bacterium
GTTAGAATCACAGTATCTACAGCCGCGGGCGGGCAGTCCGCCGCGGCGGACCGCCGGAGACAACCATGATACGCTGTCTGATCGCGATGATCTGCCTGGGCGCCCTTGTTCCGGCGGCCTGGCCCGCCGGCGCCAATCCCGGCGCGCCGGGACCCGCCCCTTCGGCCCGTTCTACAAACTCAGGGCAAGCAAGCTCAGGGCCAAGCACCAGGCCGGCTGGGAAAGTGGTGAACATCGCTCTGGTGCGGGTGGACCTGGCCAATCGTCAGGTGTCCTTCGACGCAGAGGTCTGCCTGCGCCATGGCGCCTTGGAGTTCCTGCTCGTCGCCTGGCAGACCAAGACGCACGAGAGCCCGCTTCACACAAAGGCCAGGGCCTCGCATATTCACGCCGGGCTGCTGTTGCTGGGCCTGACGCCCGGCAAGCCGGCACGGTGGGCCGGGCAGGAGCAAGGCGCGAGGTTCATGCCCCCGGCCGGGGCGGGCCTGAAGATGAGGTTCAACTGGAAGGACGCCGAAGGCAAGAGCCACAGCGCCGACGCCGCCGACTGGCTCACCGGCGCGGACGACCGGGAAATAGAGCGGCCTGAGCAGTGGATATTCGTCGGCTCGGACATCCTGCCCGACGGACGCTACTGGGCCGAGGTGGACGGGGAAATGATCTCCCTTACGAACTTCGCCTCGGCGGTGATCGATGTGCCGTTCCGCAGCTCATCCGCCAACGACGAGCGGGGCTTCTTCGCCAAGACGGATGCCATCCCGCCGACGGGCACCAAGGTGGAGGTGGTGCTGACGCCCGTCGCCGGGGCCGAAAAGGCCCTCGACGCCCGCGAGATGGTGGAAATCGACCGGTTCGGGCGAAGGCGGGTTGATGGGCAGATCCTCACCGAAGATCAACTTGAGAAGTGGGCCGGCAGCTACATAACCGCCCACCAGTGCGGCATGGTGGTGATAAGGGCCGATGGCATGGCGCGGGTGTGGGACATCGCGGCCACTCAGTACGTTCTCCGCCTTGGCGGCGTGCGGGAGTTCGAAATACAGCGCGTGCCGCCGCCCGGCGACATGCTGCCGCAGTCGGGCGACCAGGCCCGCGGCGCCATCGCCCAGTGGAAGGACAAGTTCATCAATTATCGCGATCTGCTGGAGGATCCCGGCCTGGGCGCCGAGCGGACGCTTGCTCAAGTCGATGCCGAGCTTCGCGACATAGAGGCTCAAAAGGAGCTTCTGAAAGACTACGCCGCCAAGTTGAAGCATGCCCTGGCCACCTACAAGGCCACCACCCAGCCTGCCGGCTCGACGGCGGGGGGCGGCAAGTGACCCAGCCGCCGGAGAGCCTGGCTGGACGGCAACCGGGCGAGGCCCGTTGCGGCAATGGCGGGAGCGTCCGACAGTTCCTGGCCGAGAACGGCTGGGCCGCGATGTCGGCCGCCGTGGCGACCATCGCCGTGGAAATGGGCGTCTTCGCGGCCGGCCTGGCCTGGCGGATGCCGCGCCTCCACGCCGCACTTGCCGCCCTGGCAGTCTGCGTGCTCTGGACGGCCCTGGCGGCGCCGGTCCTGGGGGCGTTCGGACGGACCGCCATGGGGGCGCTCTTGCGCGGCGGAATCGTCGCCGACGCGTCGCTCGCCAGCCTGCTGGTGCTCTGGGCGGCCTGCGACGAGATGACGTTCCCGGCGGCGCTGAAGATTTACTGCGTCCTGGCCGCCGTGGCGCTGGCGGGCATTGCCGCAACCAGGCTCGCCCGAACCCCGGCGGGGCGATGTGCCTGCGCCGTGGCGGCCTCGGCAGTGTTGCTGGCCGCACTGGCAAGCCCGTTCTGGGTCGGCGGGGCCATTCACGGCCAGCAACGCGCCACCGCCGAGGGCGTCGCCGCTGCCGCCGTCTATGCCAATCCCTTCTACGCCGCCACCGCCTGCCTGACCGAGACCACACGCCTCATCTGGCACCAGGCGCCGGTGATGTACCGCATCACGCGTATCGGCGATTATGCCGCCGCGCCGCCTCTGCTTTGGTACCCGGCCGCGATTGTTTACCTGTCCGCCGCGGGCTTGCTGGCGATTCTCGCGGCCCTGGGGCGGTTCATTCGCCCCCCGACCGATTGTTGCCCCCGCTCTGAAAAGAAGGAAAAATAGGAACGCTTACGAATGGCACTCCCTTAAGCCATTGTTCGTCTTCTGGCCGTTATTGGCCATATTTGTAACACGTGCCATATATTGTGTTTGCGCAACGGGCTCCGCGATACCGTCTGCCCGAAAACACGTTAAGGAAGTGCCATTCATGTGGTGTTCCCAGATTCACCAGATTAAGATTTAAATTTCAGTTATTTTTATTTTACCCTTGCATTGAAGCGAGTCTTGTTGTCAATAATACAAGCGATAGAGCATCTGCTCGGTTTGGACCCCTATATATGGGGCTCAAATCTGCTTGGCGGTCTCGCGATGAAAAGTCGGCCCCGTGGAACCGGCAAGAAAAAGCCTTGTCAGTTCATCGGTCGCTGTTATAATGAAGGCTTGTTTTCCCCGTGGAAAGGGCACAGAAATGGCGAGGACAGAACAAGTCGTGGTACTGAAAGACAAGTGCTCGGCGAAGGATATTCGCGCGTTGAACGGGCGGTTGCGCAAAGCAGCTGCCGAGCTTGTTAAGGCCAGTGACAAGCGGCGACGTGCGGCAGCCAAGCATATATTTAAGCTGAGGGCTGCTCGCGGTTCAGTCATCTAGTAGTAGTTGCTATTGGCCCTTGGTCCTTTTCTTCAACAAGCTGTCTGCCAATATCGAGAGATCAGATGCCCACGCCTGCCAGCTTTGTTGAATATCTCAAAAGGCTGTCCATTAGGGTCTACGATCTCAATGCGTTGCCGCTAGGATCTTGGCGCGGAAAGCTCTTCGATGATCTGGTGCCTTCCTTTGAGTCGAACGCATACGCTGGCGGAGATTCATTCCTGAATTTGCTGGACTTGGCAGAGAAGCAACTCAATGCGCAGACTGCGATCCTTGAGCCTTACGTTAGCACGGACTGGAACGAGGAATACAGCGCCCTATACAGCCGCACCTTCGTGGACATTAGTCGACGTGCTGCACGTCTTCATTTCTTCCGTGCCCCGGTGTCTCAACTGGGCTATGAACAGTTATACCAACTACCTAAGGAA
>CAYOBS010000386.1:0-3134 GCA_964402305.1 uncultured Planctomycetaceae bacterium
TGGCGACCGCGCCTCGCGGCGTGGCCTTGGAGCACTGCCCGCCGGTGTTGGAGTAGACCTGCGTGTCCATGACCAGGATGTTGATGTTCCGGCCCTGGGCAAGGACGTGGTCGAGTCCGCCGTAGCCGATGTCGTACGCCCAGCCGTCGCCGCCGAGGGCCCAGACGCTCGCGCACACCAGGGCGTCCGCCACGCTTGACAGCACCTTGGCACGTGGGTTGTCCGAGCCGGCGAGCTTGTCTCGCAGGGCGGCCAGGCGCGCCCGCTGCTCGGCGATGAGCGTCTCGGTTGACTGGTCGGCTGAGACCAGTCCGGCGGCCAGGTCCGCGCCGATAGTGTCCTTAAGCTCGCCCACCAGTTCGCGGGCGAACTGGGCCCGCTTGTCCAGCGTCAGGCGGAAGCCGTAGGCGAACTCGGCGGCGTCCTCGAACAGGGAGTTGTTCCACGTCGGCCCGCGGCCGTTGGCGTCGGTGCAGTAGGGCGTGGTCGGCAGGTTGCCGCCGTAGATGCTCGAGCAGCCCGTGGCGTTGCCGATGTACGCGCGGTCGCCGAAGAGCTGGGTCATCAGCTTGACGTACGGGGTCTCGCCGCAGCCGGCGCAGGCGCCGGAGTACTCGAACAGCGGCCTGCAAAGCTGGCTGCCCTTGATCGTGCGGAGGTTGAGCTTCGAGCGGTCGTAGTCCGGCAGCGACAGGAAGAACTTGTAATTATCCCTCTCGGCCGCCCGCAGCGGCGGCTGGAAGGCCAGGTTGATGGCCTTTCGGGTTGGCTCGGCCTTGTTCTTGGCCGGGCACGCCTGGACGCACACGCCGCAGCCCGTGCAGTCCTCGGGCGCCACCTGGATGGTCCACTTCATGCCGGCGAATTCCTTGCCCTTGGCGTCAATGGACTTGAAGGTCGCGGGCGCGGCGGCCAGGGCGGCCGGGGCGTAGACCTTGGCGCGAATGGCCGCGTGCGGGCAGACGATGTTGCACTTGGCGCACTGGATGCAGACGTTCGGGTCCCAGACGGGTATCTCCAGCGCGATGTTGCGCTTTTCCCACTGCGTGGTGCCGACTGGCCAGACGCCGTCGTCGGGCATTGCGCTGACCGGGAGTTGGTCGCCCTCGCCGGCCATGATTCGGGCGGTGACTTTCTTGACGAAATCCGGGGCCTCGTCCGGCACGGCGGGCGGCTTTAGCAGTTGGCTGTCGGCCTGGTCCGGCAACTCGATGCGGTGCAGGTGGGCGATGGACTGGTCCACGGCGTGGTAGTTCATCTGGATAATCTTGTCGCCCTTGGAGCCGTAGGTCTTCTTGATGGCGTTCTTGATCGCGGCGATGGCCTCGTCCTGCGGCAGGATGCCCGAGAGGTAGAAGAAGCACGTCTGCATGATCGTGTTGATCCGCGCGCCCATGCCGGTTTCCTTGGCTACCTCGTAGGCGTTGATCGCGTAGAGTTTGATGTTCCGCTTGATGATGATCTGCTGGATCTTCAGCGGCAGCCTGGCCCAGACCTCGCCGGTCGGGAAGGGCACGTTGAGCAGCACCGTCGCGCCGTCGACGGCGTTGTCCAGCACGTCGTACTTCTCGAGGAAGCTGAACTGGTGGATGCCGATGAAGTTTGCCCTGTCCACCAGGTAGCTCGACACGATGGGCTGCGGGCCGAAACGCAGGTGGCTGACGGTGATCGCGCCGGCCTTCTTCGAGTCGTAGACGAAATAGCCCTGGGCGTAGTTGCCCGTGTTCTCGCCGATGATCTTGATGGAGTTCTTGTTGGCGCCGACCGTGCCATCGGAACCCAGGCCGTAGAACATCGCGCGGACCACGCCCGCGGGCTCGGTGGAGAACGCCGGGTCGTAGGCCAGGCTGGTGTGCGTTACATCGTCGTCGATGCCGATGGTGAAGTGGTTCTTCGGGGCGGCCTTGGCAAGCTCCTCATACACGGCCTTGGCCATCGCGGGGGTGAAATCCTTGCTGCCAAGGCCGTAGCGCCCGGCAACGGCTCGGATATTGCCCCGGCCTGCCTCGACAAGCGCGGCCACCACGTCGAGGTACAGCGGGTCGCCGCCGGCGCCGGGCTCCTTGGTGCGGTCCATGACCGCGACGCTCTTGACCGTCTTGGGCAGGGCCTCGGCAAGGTGCTGGATGCTGAAAGGCCTGTACAGCCTGACTTTGAGCACGCCGAGCTTCCGGCCCTCGGTGTTGAGCCGGCTGATGGCTTCCTCGCACGCCCCGGCGCCGCAGCCCATGATGACGATCACGCGGTCGGCGTCCGGCGCGCCGACGTAATCGAACAGCTTGTACTGCCGCCCGGTGAGCTTGGCGAACTTGTCCATCGTCTTCTGGACGATGTCCGGGCAGGCCAGGTAGTACTTGTTGCACGTCTCGCGGCCCTGGAAGTACACGTCGGGGTTCTGGGCCGTGCCGCGGATCGTCGGGCGCTCGGGCGTCATGGAGCGGTCGCGGTGGGCCTGGACGAACTTCTCGTCGATCATCGCGCGCATGTCCTGCTCGCTCACTTCCTCGACCTTGGCCACTTCGTGCGAGACGCGGAAGCCCTCGAAGAAATGCAGGAACGGCACGCGGCTTTCCAGCGTTGCCGCCGAGCCGATCAGGGCCAGGTCCATGGCCTCCTGGACCGTGCCGCTGGACAGCATGGCAAAGCCAGTCTGGCGGACGGCCATCACGTCGCTGTGGTCGCCGAAGATGCTCAAGGCCGCGCAGGCCAGGCTGCGGGCCGAGACGTGGAAGCACGTCGGCGTCAACTCGCCGGCGATCTTGTACATCGTCGGGATCATCAGCAGCAGGCCCTGGCTGGCGGTGAAGGTGGTGGTCAGCGAGCCGGTCTGGAGCGCCCCATGCACGGCCGCGACCGCCCCGGCCTCGGACTGCATCTCGGCCACAAGCGGCACGGTGCCCCAGAGGTTCTTCCTGCCGGCGGAGCTGAAGTCGTCGGCATTCTCGCCCATCCCGCTGGAGGGCGTGATCGGGTAGATCGCGATTACCTCGTTTACCTTGTGCGCCACGTGGGCAACCGCCTGGTTGCCGTCAATCATTACCATCCGTCGTGACATCTCGTTTCTTCCTTCAGAATCTTGGGTTGCCTTTGTCGTTACTCCGATTTCCGCGATCCGCCCGTTCAGCAGGCCGCCG
>CAYOBS010000387.1:0-3128 GCA_964402305.1 uncultured Planctomycetaceae bacterium
GTGCCGTCGATGCGATTGGCCGCCCAGTTCAGGTTGAGGTTGTTGTTGCCGGCGCCGGTGCTCCAGGCGTACCCGCGGAGCTTCCCCTGGCTGTCGTAGACGTTCCCGCCGCGAGTCCGCCCGTAGCCGCCCAGGACGAAACCCAAATCACCGGCCAGGTCATACACGTGGACCGGTTCGGCAACCTGGTGACG
This sequence comes from uncultured Planctomycetaceae bacterium, assembly GCA_964402305.1. Taxonomy (GTDB): domain Bacteria; phylum Planctomycetota; class Phycisphaerae; order SM23-33; family SM23-33; genus JAUWQU01. The sequence goes on from CAYOBS010000387.1 coordinate 195, forward strand.
AACATCCCCGCCGCCGCGGTCATGCAGAAGTGGCCCAACGTCGAGGCCGTCCACGCCACCTGCGCAGGCCGGGAGGCAGGGCGTTTCGCGGCCACGTATGCCTTCGTGGCCGAGGCTGCCCCGCTGGTGCTGTTCGACTCGTCAGGCCGAGTGGAACTGGCCGTGAACCGCGGCCGGGCTTGCGACTCACTGGCCGCCGACGTCGGAGCGCCGGTGATTCTGATGGCGGAGTGATTGATTGCGGACCTGCCTGCCGGCATGCAGGTTGCGGATTAACCACAGTTGAACATGAGCCTTCGGCGCACCCGATGAAGGAAGAAGCCGAGGACGAGAACGAGGACGAGGACGATAGCTGTCGCCTGACCCCTGCTGCCTATTGCCTACCACGTTCTTCTTAGAGGAGTGGAACATGAGCCTCCGGCTCACCCTGCACCATGAAGGATGTTGTAGCCCCGTTTACGGGGCTTTGACCGCCGAAGGCGGGTATAGACCAGGCCTTTTAGGCCTGGGGGCGAGGCAATCCCCTTTCCTCTTTCGGCCGTCGTTAGCACGCTTCAGCGTGCTTACCCTTCCTTGATTGCCTTTAGGCTAAAGCCTCTAGAAAGCGCGCTAAAGCGTGCTGAACACTAGTGATGGTTCTGCCACCCAGGCCTGAAAGGCCTGGGCTAAACCCCGCTGGCGCGGGGCAAAGCCCCGTGAACGGGGCTGGGAGAAATGATCCATATGCCGGTTGGAACTCACAACCCCAAGCATCGCCCGCCTGACGGTCTGCCGCGTATTGGGGGCCTGCTGGTGGCCTCGGCGGCGGCGGGGGAGGGCAAGACCGTCGTCGCCTCCGCCATAGCGCACAACCTGCGGCTGGAGGGGCGCAACGTGGAGGTCTTCCTGCCCGTTGCCACCGGCTGCCGATTAGCGCGCGGCGGCCTGGTGAGCGACTCAGCCGACATGCTGGCGGCGTGGGCCGAGAGCCGCCAGACGCTGGCGGAGATTTCGCCCGTGCGGCTGGCCTCGCCGGTTGCCCCGGCCATCGCCTCGGCGATCGGCGGTGCGGCCGTGGACATCGACGCCATCTTCGACGCCTGGCGCCGTCTGGCGTGCAAGGCCGAGTGCGTCATCGTCGAGGCGCCCGGCTCTATTGCCTGCCCAATCACCGAGGATTTCTCGACGCTGAACCTGGCCAAGTGCCTGGCGCTGCCCGTCGTGCTCGTGGTGCGGGCGGAGGTCGGCGCGCTGGAGCGGGCGCTGCTGGCCGCGCTGGCCGCGCGGTCCGCCGGCCTGGTGCTGGCGGGGTGCGTGTTGAACCTCTACCGCGCCGACAGCGCCAGCGACGAACCCGTCGAGGATACTCTCCGCGGCCTGCCGGGCCTGCTCGAACGGCTCGCGGGACTCAAGACGCTGGCCATTGTTCCCGACGACCCAGCCAACGACGTCCGCGCCGGGCGACTCGCAAAGAGCGCCCGCTTCGCCATCGACCAGGCCCAGTGGGGAAAAATCATGGGGCAAGGCAGAGCGTTCCCGTGCGAATGATTTCATCGCAGTCGAACTGTCTACTCCCTTTATTTCCTAGATCCGTTCCACCTTTTCCGCTACCTGGACGCCGAAACGTTCCGATTCAACAACCGAAAGACTTGCTACAGGCAACGTTTTCTGCTAGGTCTAACCAGCGTCTTCGGAAAACGGCTGACCTACAAGGCACTGATCGGCGAAGCGGGTGAGCTTTTAACAAACGACAATACCAAGGGAAACGCAAACTGACAAAGAAAAGCCCATGATCAAGGGACAGCTAAAGCTTGACTTCGAAGCGAAACATACCGGGCCTCTTCTGTCCCCAGACGCAATCTTCGAACAGTGCGATGAGCAGATGCTTCGCAAGCTGTTCGAATACGAAGACAGCCGATTGGAGAAGAAGTCTACCGGTATTCAGCCGAGAGCCTTGAGCGAGTATTTTGTGATGTGGGCCAACACCCAGCCGAGCGGGGGCGTTATCGTAGTCGGCATTACCAAAGACAAGGTATTCGAAGGCTGCGCGACCCTTCATCCAAATCAACTTAATGAACTTGAAAAAACCGCCTACACATATTGTCCCGACGCAGCATATAACCTCAGGCGCGTTAAGATATTACGAGACAATGATAAGCAAAGCGATTTCGTTCTTGTCTTTCGCGTGCGATACCATGAATCCAAGGTGGTGCGCTCGACTGACGGGCGGGTATTTGTTCGAAGTGGAGATTCGAAGATCGAAGTTAAAGGGGACGCCATAAGACATCTCCAAGCGGAGAAAGGAGAGGTTCGCTTCGAGTTGGAACCATGCAACCTGAGATACCCCAATGACTTTAATGCCGCTGCTGTTGCCGAGTTCGCAGAAACGGTTCGAGAGGACAAGGGATGGGATCAATCTCATTCGAAGGAGCACATTCTAGAGATTCTGCGGCTTGGCAAGCTCGAAGGCCAGGACTTTGTCCCAAATGTCGCGTGTGCGCTTTTGTTTGCCAGTAACCCCCGTGATGTTGTGCCGGGATGCAGGATTCGATTTCTCCGATTTTCGGGTGAGACTGAGGGCACTGGCGATGCTTGGAACGCAGTCAAAGACGAGTACATTGAAGGGACTGTTCCGACCCAAATCCAAAAGACAGCAGAGATTCTCAGATCCCAACTTCGCAACTTTTCCAAACTCGGAAAGGATGGCAAATTCTTGCCCTCCCCTGAATACCCTGAGTTCGCTTGGTACGAAGCTATCGTTAATGCGTGTGTCCATCGTTCGTATGGTAATGGCATGAAGAACATGCCAATTTTCGTCAAGATGTTTGATGATCGTCTTGTCGTGATCAGCCCAGGCCCATTTCCAGCATTCGTTACGCCAAGGAATATCTATAACAGCCACAATCCGCGAAACGTCCGCCTTATGGATGCTATGTTTTACCTGAAGTTTGTCAA
>CAYOBS010000388.1:0-3103 GCA_964402305.1 uncultured Planctomycetaceae bacterium
GTAACACGGAGCAGGGCCAAGATGGCCCTGCGACTCATGGGCAAGATGCCCATGCTACTCCGGGACGCCCATGCCACTCAGTTACATGGTACAATGTCGAGATGGACAAGGTGCAATCCAGCACGAGCACACCCGGCAGCGGCGCAACCGGCCCCGCCGCGGGCGCAATCCGCGACCACCGCCGACAGTGGCGCGATTGCCTGTACGTCTACCCGGTTATAAGCCGCCGGGCCAGGGGCCTGAGCATCGGCGTAAACATAAACCCGGACAAGCTTTGCAACTTCGGCTGCCTGTACTGCCAGGTAGATCGTCACATCCGGCGGAACTTGGACGAGGTGGACCTGCCTGCCCTGAAGTCGGAACTGGAACTCGCCCTGGGCGAGGCAGCCGGCGGGCGGATATGGGCCGAGCCGCACTTCGCCCAGGCGCCGGCCTCGATGCGGCGGATAAACGATATCGCCTTCAGCGGCGATGGCGAGCCGACGGCCAGGGGCGAGTTTGACGCGGCCGTGAAAGTCGCCGCCGACGCCAAGGCCGCGGCCGGCCTTGCGGATGTCAAGATCGTCGTAATCACAAACTCGACTTGCCTGCTTAGCCCGCAGGTGGCCCGCGCCCTGCCGATCCTCGACGCCAACAACGGCGAGATATGGGCCAAGCTCGATGCCGGTACGCAGAAGCTTTTCGACGTCGTCAACCGGCCCCACCCAGCCAGGGCCCTGGACGACATCGTAAGCGGCATAACCGCCGTCGCCGCCGGGCGGGCGGTGGTTATCCAGACGCTCCTTTTCCGCATCGACGGCCGGGGGCCAGACGAGGCGGAGATCGCCGCCTACACGGCCCGGCTGCGGGATATCCTCGCCGGCGGGGGGCGGATAAAGCTGGTGCAGTTGCACACCATCGCCCGCGGGGCGATGTCGCCGTCGGCCAGGGCGCTGCCGGACGATGAACTTGACAAGCTCGCCGAGGCCGTCCGCCGGGCCGTGCCCGAGGTACACGTCGAGACATACTACGGAACGGATGCCAAGCCGCAGCGTTTGTAGTGTGCCCGTAAGGGCATATCCTCGTTCGTAGTGTGCCCGTAAGGGCATATCCCCGTTCGTAGTGTGCCCGTAAGGGCATATCTTGGGGATAGCGTCTCACGACGCCACTACAAGCGAAGATAGCGTCTCACGACGCCACTACAAACGGCACAGTACAGACCATTGCATTTTGTCCGCAAGTGGCTTAGCTATGCGCGATGAGCTTTCTTGTCCGCTAGACAACCGAGGTTGACACCAACATGACCGAACCAAAGGACATGACCAACGACCCCAACAGCGCCGAGGCATCAGGCGGAACCCCCGCCGGCCCGCGCAAGGACTTCCTCCGCCAGATCGTCGAGGAGGACATCGCCAAGGGCACATACGGCGGAAAGGTCGTCACCCGCTTCCCCCCGGAGCCCAACGGCTACCTGCACATCGGCCACGCCAAGGCCATCTGCATAGATTTCGGAATCGCGGCAGAGTACGGCGGGCGATGCCACCTGCGGATGGATGACACCAACCCCACCAAGGAGGAGGAGGAGTACGTCGAAGCCATCAAGGAAGACATCCACTGGCTCGGCTGGGACTGGGGCGAGTGCTTCTACTACGCCTCGGACTACTTCCCGCAAATGTGCGAGTTCGCCGAGATGCTCATCAAGGCCGGCAAGGCGTACGTGGATGACCTGTCGGCCGATGAGACTCGCATCCACCGCGGCACGCTGACCGAGCCGGGCAAGCAAAGCCCCCACCGCAACCGAAGCATCGAGGAGAACCTCGACCTGTTCCGGCGCATGAGGGCCGGCGAGCTGCCCGACGGCTCGCGCACGCTGCGGGCGAAGATCGACATGGCCTCGCCGAACCTCAACCTCCGCGACCCGGTCATGTACCGGATCATGCACGCCCACCATCACCGCCAGGGCGACAAGTGGTGCATCTACCCCATGTACGACTGGGCCCACGGCCTGGAGGACAGCATCGAGGGCATCACGCATTCGCTGTGCTCGCTGGAGTTCGAGAACCACCGCCCGCTGTACGAATGGTTCCTCGACCAACTGCCCGTCCACAAGCCCAAGCAGCGGGAGTTCGCCCGGTTCAACCTCACGTACACAATCATGTCCAAGCGCAAGCTGCTCAAGCTCGTGCAGGACAAGCACGTCCGCGGCTGGGATGACCCGCGAATGCCCACCTTGTGCGGCCTGCGCCGCCGCGGCTACACGCCGGAGGCAATCCGCAACTTCATGGACCGCATCGGCGTGGCGAAGTTCGTCAGCACCGTCGACGTTGCGCTGCTGGACCACTGCCTCCGCGATGACCTCAACAAGCGCAGCACCCGCGTGCTGGCCGTGATGGACCCCATCAAGGTCGTCATCACAAACTATCCCGAGGGGCAGGTCGAGCAGCTTGACGCGGTAAACAACCCCGAGGACCCCGCTGCCGGGATGAGAAAAGTGCCGTTCTCACGCGAACTGTACATCGAGCGCGAGGACTTCATGGAACACCCGCCCAAGAAGTTCTTCCGCATGGCGCCCGGCCGCGAGGTTCGCCTGCGCTACGCCTACTTCATCACCTGCACCGACGTGGTGAAGAACGAGCGCGGCGAGGTCGTCGAGCTTCGATGCACGTACGACCCCGCCACGCGCGGCGGCGACGCGCCGGATGGGCGCAAGGTCAAGTCCACCCTGCACTGGGTCTCAGCCGCCAGGGCCCTGGACGCCGAAGTGCGGCTCTACGACCACCTCTTCACCTGCCCGGACCCCGAGGATGTGCCCGATGGCCAGGACTTCACAGCCAATCTCAACCCGGACTCGATGAAGATCGCCACCGGCTGCAAGGTCGAGCCTAGCCTCGCCGATGCCAAACCCCTGGACCGCTTCCAGTTCGAACGAATCGGCTACTTCTGCGTTGACCCCGACTCCCGGCCAGGAAAATTGGTCTTCAACCGCACCGTAACACTAAAGCAGAGCTTTTCAGTAGAAAACCTGGCTGGACACCAGCCGCGTTAAGGGCCTCGACGATTTCTGCCGGTCGAACGGGCAGGATCACGCCGGCAACGAACAGCCCTTCTGTCTCGCCCTTCTTCG
>CAYOBS010000389.1:0-3087 GCA_964402305.1 uncultured Planctomycetaceae bacterium
CTCAGCCAGCACTCGTACTTCAACCTGGCCGGGGCGGGCAGCGGCGACATTCTCGGCCATCAGTTGCAGATCTTCGCCGACAGCTTCACGCCCATCGACTCGGTGCTGATCCCGACGGGCGAGATTCGCGGCGTTGCCGGCACGCCGCTGGACTTCCGCACGCCGCACACGCTGGGCGAGCGCATCGGCGCCGCCGACGAGCAACTCCGCAACGGGCTCGGCTACGATCACAACTATGTGCTCCGCACCGCCGGGGCCGCGGGGCTTGTCCGGGCCGTGCGCGTCTGCGAGCCTGGCAGCGGGCGCGTCATGGAAGTCTGGACAACCGAGCCCGGCGTGCAGCTCTACTCCGGCAACTTCCTGGACTCCACCAACGTCGGCAAGGGCCGCAAGACATACCACAAGTATTACGGCTTCTGCCTGGAGACGCAGCACTGGCCGGACTCGCCGAACCACCCGGCCTTCCCCTCGTGCGTCCTTCGCCCAGGCCAGACTCTGCGGACGATGACGGAGTTCCGCTTCTCGGCCGAGTAGAGCAATCGGTAGCCGGTAGCCGGTAGCCGGGAACAACGCAAAGGCGGAACCCGTTGGGAAACAGCGGGACAGGGAACCCGGAAAAGCATAAAAGCGGAATCCGTCAGGAAAAGGCGGAACCAGGAGCCCGGAAAAGCGGAAAACGGAACCAGTTGTGGGTGCCGTGGTTTGCGCAGGCCCGCAGGGCCGTAGCAACCACGCCTTTCGTCACGATTCCTCCCGCCGCCGCCGTTTGCCGTCCATGTTCCGGGTTCCCGGTTCCGCCGTTTTTGCTGCTTTCCCGGGTTCCGTGTTCCAGGTTCCCAATTCCGCCGTTCTCTTCTTCACCGGCTACCGGCTATCCCGGCGAGCCGGGACTACCGGCTACGGATATCCTTTCCCGCGCCGGGGCCGGCGAGTATGATTGTTTGCCATGGATAGGTTCCCGTCAGAACAGCCCGTGGGAGGCAAATAGCATCGTGTTGCGCTGGGTATGGATCGTGGCCGCGTCGGCGGCGTTGTCGTGCTTCTTCGCGCTGGTGAGTTATTCCTTGCGCATCTGGCGGCGGGCGCCGCTGGAGGAGGCGTTCGCCGGGCCACGCGGCAAGGCGAAGCTGAAAGTGCTGGAGAAGAACCTCTCCGCCCTTCGCTGGACGATGTCGTTCTGCCGGTCGCTTGCCAACGTCGCGCTGACAATCGCCCTGATGAAGGCCTTCGGCGTCCTGGTCGGCATAGGCTGGGGGCTTGTCGCGGCCGTGCTGGTGGCGATGGGAATCATCGCGGTCTTCAGCATAGCAATTCCCCAGGTCTGGGCGTCGTACGCCGGCGAGAAGGTTCTCCGCGCCACGCTGGGAATCCAGATTGCGATACGGTACATCTTCTACCCCGTCGCGGCGGTGATGAACGCCTTCGACCTGCCCATCCGCCGGCTCAGCGGGGTGGTTGCCGGCGAGGCCAACGAGGCCGCCAAGGCCGAGATCCTCCAGGCCGCCAGCGAAGGCGTCGCCGGGGGCGCCGTCGACGCCGAGGAAGTCGATATGATCGAGTCCGTCATGGAGTTTGGCGAAACCCGCGCCGCCGAGATTATGACGCCGCGCACGGAGCTTTTCGCCATCCCCGCCGACATGCCCTGGCCAAAGGCGGCCGAGCAAATCGTCATCGCCGGTCACACGCGCGTGCCCGTCTACGAGCGGGACATGGACAACATCATCGGCGTGCTCTACGCGAAGGACCTGCTCCGGCTGGTCGGCCAGGACAAGGATGTGCCGCTTCGCGAGATCATCCGCAAGCCGTTCTTCGTGCCGGAAACCAAGCCGCTGGACGACCTGCTGCGCGACTTCAAGCGCCTCAAGATCCACATGGCGATAATTCTCGACGAGTACGGCGGCACGGCCGGGATATGCACCATCGAGGACCTGCTGGAGCAGATTGTCGGCGACATATCCGACGAGTACGACCGCGACGAGCCGGATGAGTTGAAGCGAATCAGCGACACCGTCGCGGAGATCGACTCGCGGATGTACGTCGATGACCTCAACGACGCCCTGGGCCTGGAGCTGCCCGAGGATGAGGACTACGACACCGTCGCGGGGTTCGTGTTCTCCGAGTTGGGCTACATCCCGCAGGTTGGCGAGAAGCTCGATGCGCACGGGGCCAGGTTCAGCGTCCTGGCGGCCGACGAACGAAAAATCATCCGCCTGCGGGTCGAGCGGCTCGCCAAGTCCGCCGGCGGCGATGCCGGGGGCTGATCGTCACATGCAGCAGCGCGACTCAGCCATCTGCCTGCGAACCAGCGACTACAGCGAGACGTCGCAGATCGTGCATTTTCTTGGCCGGGCCTCCGGCGTGCTTCGCCTGATGGCAAAGGGCGCCAAGCGGAAAAAGAGCAGCACCGGCGGCGCGATCGACCTTATGAGCGAGGGCGACCTGGTGTGCATCCCGCACCCGGCGGGGTCGCTGGGAACGCTCGTCGAGTTCACCGAGTCCGACTCCCACTTGGCCCTGCGGACCGACGCGGCCAGGCTCAACACCGGCCTGTACATGATCGAGCTTGCCGGGGCACTGCTGGCCGAGGCCGACCCGCACCCGGAGGTCTTCGATGTTCTGCACAACGCCCTGGCAAGGCTCGGCGAGGCCGACGCCCCCGCCCCGGCCGTGCTGGCGTGGTTCCAGTGGCGGACGCTGCGCCACACCGGCCTGCTGGGCGACCTGAGCACCTGCGCCGCCTGCGGGCGCCACATCGGCCCGGCCGCGCGAGGGATGTGCTTCTCGTCGAGCGAGGGCGGGCTTGTCTGCTCGAACTGCGCCGGCGGCGTCGCCGAGAAGTGCCGCCTCGACCACGCCGCCCTTGCCGGCCTGGATGCCCTCGCCGCCGTCGCGGCCGGGCGAAAAACACCCCTGCCCGATAACCACGCCCACGCCGTCAACCGCGTGCTGGCCTACCACGTCGCCAACCAACTCGGCAAACCGCTCAAGATGGCACGATATGCCATCGAGACGGGGAGATGAAAAGAAGGTAATAGCACCACAGCGCAACTTAACTCATGGATATTTCGGAATACATGACGGCAGTTG
>CAYOBS010000390.1:0-3081 GCA_964402305.1 uncultured Planctomycetaceae bacterium
CGCAATCCGCAATCCGCAATCCGCAATTGGGTTGCGGGCGAAGCCCGCGCCAGGACCTCTGCGCGAGATATTCTTGTTCCGGCGTCCTGTCAGATTGTCGCTTCCTTCCACTGCTGCTCCAGGAAGCGGAATGCCTTTGGAATCTCCTCGTCCGCCTTGCCCTTGACGCCGCACTCCAGGCTGCAAAAGTCCTGGTAGCCGATCATCTTGAGCCCGCGGAAGCCGTCGACGAAGCTGCGGTCGTCCTGGCCCGGAAGGTTCCGAAGCCTGCTGGCCAGGTGAACGTGGTGCAGGTACGGCCCGGCGGACAGAAACGCCCCGCGGTCGCTGGTCTCTTCCTTGCACATGTGGTAGAAGTCGCCCATCATGCCGACGCCCGGGCTGTTGGCGTCGCGGCAGATGCTGGCCGCGTCGGCCAACTGTCGCAGGAAGAACGCCTCGCCGCGGTTCAGCGGCTCCATGATGACCCGCGTGCCGGCCTTGTGGGCGGCCTCGCCGATCTCCGGCAGAATGTCCACCAGCACCTTCCGCGCTTCCTTGGGCGGCAGTTGGGCGTGACTGTTGAACGCCGGAACCATGATGACGCCCGTCGAGCCGACTTCCCCGGCCGGGCCGCAAAGGTCCTTCAGCCGCTGGGCGCCCTCTTTGCGCTTGGCCTCGTCGGGATCGATGAGCTGGAACCATCCCGCGCAGACCGCGCTGACGAGGATGCTCGTGCCCTTGACGGCTTCCTTGATCTCGGCGACGCGGTCTTTGATATTGGCGCTGAGTTCCACGCCGACGGCGCCCCATGACTGGAGCTTCTCGACCTTCTCACGCAAGGTCTTGCCGGGCACGCGGGTCTCCTGGCTGGAGATTTTCAGCACAGCCGGCTTCTTCTCCGCCGGCGCCGCCGTGGCCGCCGCGGGGGCGTCCTGGGCGGAAGCCCTGCCCGCCAATGCATAAACCCCCGCAGCCGTGCCGGCGGCAAGCGCCGACGACTTCAGGAACTCGCGTCGATCCATAGTATGTGCCCTTAAAAAGTCCTGGTCCGAGCAAGAAGCCGCAATAATCCGACAAATGGTTTAACCTTCCACGCCGCCGGGGGTGTTGGAAAGGATAAAAGAACTTTTTACCATACGGAGAACCCCAATGACCGCCAGGGTGAGCGACCTGACTTTCTGGCAAGAACGACACGTTGTTTTGGGATTGCAGTCGTGGAGCGAGATAGCGGCCGCCATTGCGGATTTCGGATTGCGGATTGCGGATTGCTTTCCCGGAAGATATTCCCCCAGACAATCCGCAATCCGCAATCCGCAATCCGCAATAGAGCTCTGTAAACAGGCGTGCCGCACCCCAAAGCAGGTGCCGCCAGAGAGAAAGGTTGCTCACACCGCCAGGTGCCTGATCGCCGTCGCCGTCATGCTTGCCGCCGCAACCTGCCTTTGGGCACAGGCAAAGCCCCCCGCCGCGCCGAAAGCCGCGGACATCCTCGCCCGCCTTCGCCCGGGCCATCCGCGACTGGTGCTGACCAACGAGCGACTGGCTGAACTGAAAAAGCTCGCCCGGACCGACAAGCTCCTGGCAAAGGCGGTGAAGGACGTGATCGCCCAGGCCGACTCACTGGCTGGCAAGGGCGAACTGGTCTACCGCAAGATCGGCCCGCGGCTGCTGAGCGTCAGCCGCGACTGCGTCAACCGAATGTACGCCTACGGCCTGGCCTGGCGGTGGACGGGCAACGAGAAATACGTCGCCAAGGCCCGCGCGACCATGCTGGCGGTGTGCGCGTTCAAGGACTGGAACCCGTCGCACTTTCTGGACACAGCCGAGATGAGCCACGGTGTCGGCATCGGCTACGACTGGTTCCACGACAAGCTCGATGATCCCACCCGCGAGACTATCCGCCAGGGGCTGATCCGCCTGGGCATGGCGCCGGGGCTGGCGAGCTACCGCGGCAAGGGCGCATGGTGGGCAAACAGCGAGCACAACTGGAACCAGGTGTGCAACATGGGCCTGTCGATCGGCGCGCTTGCCATCGCCGACACGGACCCCAACTGCGCGCGTGAGATCCTCTCCGGCGCCGTCGCCAGCCTGCCCAGGGCACTGAAGACTTACGCGCCCGACGGCGCCTGGGGCGAGGGGCCCGGCTACTGGAGCTACGCCACCAGGTACACCGCCTACGGCCTGGCGGCCATGGAAACCGCACTCGGCACGGACTTCGGCCTCTCGAAGATCCACGGGCTCGACCATGCCGGGTACTTCCCCATCTACGCCACCGGGCCGACGGGCCTGATGTTCGGCTTCGCCGACGCCCACACCCCGATGGAACGCAAGAATCTGCCCGAGCTGTTTTGGCTTGCCAGGCGATACGACAACCAGTTCTTCGCCGAGGCCGAGCGCGAAATCATCGCCCGGCACAAAGCCGACCCGCACGACGTGATCTGGTACGTCCCCCCGGGCGGCACGCCGCCAAAGCCCGACCTGGCCAGGCTCTTCCGCGGGCCGGTACCCGTGGCGGTCTTCCGCACGGACTGGTCCAACCCAAACGCCGTCTTCCTGGCCTTCAAGGCCGGGTATAACCATGTCAACCACGCCCACCTGGACCTCGGGCAGTTCGAGCTCGACGCCCTAGGCGTCCGCTGGGTCCGCGACCTCGGCAGCGACGACTACAACCTGCCGGGCTACTTCAGCTCCACCCGGAACCCCGCGCGATGGAAGTACTACCGCCTGGGCAGCGCCAGCCACAGTATCGTGACGCTCGACGGCGACAACCAGGACCCCGAGGCCGTCACGAAGATCACCAACTTCCTGGCCGACGGCAAGAACGGCTTCGCCGTCGCCGACCTCACCTCCGCTTACACGCCAAAGGCCAAAAGCGCGCGGCGCGGAGTCCGCATGGTTGCCGGGGCGGCCGTGCTCATCCAGGATGAGTTGTACCTAGCCAAGTCCTGCCAGGCCCTCTGGGGCATCACCACCGACGCCAAGGTCTCCGCCGCGGGCGCAACCGCGACGCTGAAGCTCGACGGCCGCGTGCTCACCGCGCGCATTCTCCAGCCGCAAGGGGCAACCTTCGCCGTCGAGTCCGCCGAGCAAAACCCCCCA
>CAYOBS010000391.1:0-3051 GCA_964402305.1 uncultured Planctomycetaceae bacterium
CAGAAGTCGGAAGTCAGAAGTCTGAAGTCAGAAGTCAGAAGTCAGAAGTCGGAAGCCTCTTTCTTCTTCTTTTCCTGAAGCCTGAAGTCTGAAGTCTTTTTCTTCTTTACCTGAAGCCTGAAGCCTGAAGCCTGAAGCCTGAAGCCTGAAGCCTGAAGTCTCCTTGTTCATTTCTTGGCTGCTTGTTGCTGCTGCATGACGCGTACGACCTCCTGGACGCTGGTGGTCCCGTCCATGACTCGCTGCATGGCCATCTCCTGGAGGTAGAGCATCTTGTTCTTTCGGGCCGCGGTGCGGATCTGCGCGACGGTGGCGCCGTCGATGATGAGTTGGCGGGTCTCGGTCGTCAGCTTGAGCAGCTCGAAGACGGCGATCCGCCCCTTGTAGCCGCTGCCCTGGCATTCGGGGCAGATATCGATTTCCTTGCCGGCCGGACCCGCGGCGGCGCCGTCGTCGGTCTCCGACGGCGGGCGGTAAAAGTTGTCTATGGCGCCCGAGGCGAGGTTCATCTTGGCCAGCTTGGCTGTGTCGGGCTTGTAGGCGACCTTGCACTTTGGACAGAGCTGGCGGATGAGCATCTGGCAGACCACGCCGCGGAGAATCTGCACCGCCGCCGTCGCGTCGCCGACCAACTGCACCCACCTGGCAAGGGCCGAGAACGTGTCGCTGGCCTGCATGCCCACGAGCACGGGCTTCTTGGCGGCCAGGTCGGCGAGCATTTTGGCGGTCTCGGCATCGGGGACCTGGTCGATCATCAGCACGTCCAAACCGCGCTGGATGGCCACAGAGAGCGTCTTGGCCAGGTTGGCGTTCTCGCCGTAGGTGTTCTGGGTGACGTTCTCCAGGTCGATTGGCGGCTTGGACTCCAGCGTGCTGATGTTGGTCATGAACACGTCGCGCTGGCGGAGCATGGAATACAGCGTGCTGGTTACGCCGCTGCCGCGCCTTCCGGCGCAGATGAACAGGCCGTTCTTCGTCTGGGCCAGGCTGCTGATCTGCCCGAGGATGTCATCGGGCATGCCGAGCTCGCCGAGGTTCGTCCGGACGACTTCCTGGATGATGCGGAAGATAAGCTGCTGCCCGCCGGTGGTCCCGGCGGCGCTGAGTTCCATGTCGGCACGGGTGTTGATGCTCTGGGCGTCGATGGACAGTCGCCCCTTCTGCGGGCGGCGGACCTCATCGACCTCCATGCCGGAGATTTCCTTGATGAACTGGATCATCTCCTCGGCCTGGGCCGGCGGGATGGCCGGCTGCTCGTGGGCGACGCCGTCTATGACGTAAAGGACGCGGGAGTTATGCCCCGCGGGCGTAAGCGCCACTTCGCTTGCGCGGCGCCAGGCCACGTCGTACAGGAACTCCTGGACGTGGTTGTAGGTGCTGATGTCTTTCTCTTCGGCTGTGCCCAGGTCCGGCGGGAAGACGATCTTCTCGTAGTTGTCGTAGATCGTCACCTTAGTGAGCAACTCCATGTCGAGCGCCTTTCTTGCGCCCTTCCTGCCGCCCTTCTTGCCGGCAAACAGACCGGCCAGGTGCTCGCGGGTGAGGACCTTCTTTTCCGCGGGGACGCGGTCGTTTCTGTAGGCCACGTACGCCAGCAGCCCGCCCGCGGCCAGAACCAGGTAGAACAGCATGCCGACGACGTAGAAGGGCATGACCAGCCAGAGCAGCAGCCCGACCGCTCCGCCGGCGACGGTTATCGCGTTCCATTTCTTGCGGTTGGCGCGGGCCAGGAGGGCATCATCGTTCACCCACGTCGCCAGTCGCAGCCAGGGCAGCGCCATCAGCAGCATGATGACGGCCTTGACGGCAGGGACGGTCATTGTGAGTTGCGGGATGTTCGCAATCTGTACAATACTCTGTGCCATACTCGCTCCGTGGCGCCTGTCGGTCCGCCGGGGCGGGCCGTGGCGCGGCTATGGTTTCCTTCAGCCGGCGCGGCGGTTGCCGGACTGGCAGGTGAGCCTCACCGGCACGCCCCGCTCGGCGAGATACTGCTTGGCCTGGGCAATGCTGTAGGCGCCGAAGTGGAAAATACTCGCCGCCAGCGCGGCGTCGGCCTTGCCTTCGGTCAGGGCCTGGTAAAGGTGCTCGGCGCTTCCGGCGCCGCCGGAGGCGATGACCGGTATGCTCACCGCCTCGGCCACCGCGCGGGTTATCTCGATATCATAGCCCGCAAGCGTGCCATCGGCGTCCATCACCGTCAACAAAATCTCGCCGGCGCCCAGGCTCTCGACCTTCTTGGCCCAGGCGACGGCCTCGATGCCCGTCGGCACCCGGCCGCCGTTTATGTGGACCTCCCAGAACTCGCGCCCGTCCTTGACGGTGCGCTTGGGGTCGATCGCCACCACCACGCACTGGGCGCCGAATCGCTTCGACGCGGCCGAGATCAACTCCGGCGTGCGGACCGCCGCGGAGTTTATGCCGACCTTGTCCGCCCCGGCGCTGAGCAGGTTGCGGAAGTCCTGGATCGTTCTGACCCCGCCTCCGACGGTCAGCGGCATGTAGATTTCCTCGGCCGTCCTTCGCACGATGTCCAGAATGATGTCGCGGGCTTCGTGGCTGGCGGTGATGTCGAGGAACACCAACTCGTCGGCGCCCTCGGCGTCGTATCGTCGAGCGATCTCCACCGGGTCGCCGGCGTCGCGCAGGTTCAGGAAGTTCACGCCTTTTACGACCCGTCCCTTCTCGACGTCCAGGCACGGTATGATTCTCTTGGCCAGCATCAAGCATTCTCCGAAGTCGCGGCATTCTACCGCCTCGCCCGGCGTGGAGCAATGGTCTGTTGACGGAACCGGTACACGGTAGCCGGTAGCCAGTAGCCGGTAGCCGGTGGCTTTACCGTTCGATGTGGCGATTCCGCAAGAAGCGCCGATGGTGCGGAGCCCTTGGAGTGCGGCGTTAAGCACCGCGAAGCGGGGCGCCACGCCGCTTTGGCTTTACCGCCCGGCGTGATTTGGCGTCCGACACGCGCCAAGACGCCGCACAGTGCGACAACGCGCAGCCTCAAACGCCACAAAACGCGAAGCCCTTGGAGTGTCCCGGCGCGCCGGG
>CAYOBS010000392.1:0-3045 GCA_964402305.1 uncultured Planctomycetaceae bacterium
CAATCCGCAATCCGCAATTGGGTTGCGGGCGAAGCCCGCGCCAGGTTCTCTGCGTGCTCCGCTCTAAAAAGAAGGCTTCAGACTTCAGGCTTCAGGAACAGAAGAAAGAAGAAGCCTGCGGTCGAGGCCACTGCGGCTTTTCCTGAAGCCTGAAGTCTGAAGCCTTCTTCTTGCTTTTCCTGAAGCGTGAAGTCTGAAGTCTTCTTCTTGCTTTTCCTGAAGCCTGAAGTCTGAAGTCTTCTTCTTGCTTTTCCTGAAGCCTGAAGTCTGAAGCCTGAAGCCTTCTTCCCGCTCAGACCGTTTCGGGCACCTCGAAGCCTTTGCGGCAGACTTTGCGGTTGAGCTTGTTGGCCTCTTCGGCGTTCTCGCCGATGAAGCATTCCTTCGCGCCGTCCCACTTGAGCCACGCACCTACGGTGTATTCGGTCTTGTCCGCGGGCAGCTTCACGCCGTCCTTGAGGATCTCGTGGAGGTCTTCGAACGCGGCCTGGCCCAGCTTGTTGTCGCCGAAGTCCACGGCCTTGTCCGTAAACGCAACCTTTTTGCCCAGCCGGTACGAGATGTTGCTCAGGTGCCCGGGCAGGCAGGAGTGGTGGGCGACGTCGGCCGGGGCGTTGGACATCTCCTGTTTGCCGGCCCTGCACGCGGCGACGAAGCTGCCGAACGGGCCGCCCGGCGTGACCTTGCCCTTGGGGACGTTGACCTTCTCGCCCTTGTCGTCGCCCTCTGCGCCCTTGGGGTAGTACATGCCGCGGATGATCTTCCCGCCGTCCTCGAAGTAATACTCGTTCTCGACCTGCTGCTTGTAGCCCTCGTGGCGGACGTTGCGGACGGTGAAGAACATGTACTGCCCGTCGCCGTAGTCGATGATGTTGAGCATCGAGTTTGGCGTCTGGCCCTGGTCGTCCCAGGCGAACCTTCCGCCGAGGGCCATGGCGGCCTTGGGCTGTCGTTTGTCGCCAAAGGCCCAGATGGCCACGTCGAGCTGGTGGGTGCCCTGATTGTTGAGGTCGCCGTTGCCGGTGACCCAGAACCAGTGCCAGTGGTAGTGGACGAAGTTTTTGTGGAAGCCGTCGTCGGCGATGTTGGCCGGGCCGCGCCAGATGTTCCAGTCGAGCTCAGCCGGGGCGGGCTCGATCGGCTTGGTCCCAATCCCGCTGCGAGGCTTGCAGCAGTAGCCGTGGCTGACGATGAGCTTGCCCCACTTGCCGGCTCGGATGGCCTCGGCAAGCCCCGCCACGGCGGGCTCGCTTCGCTGCTGCGTGCCGTGCTGGAGGACCACGCCGTACTTCTGCCAGGCATCGACGACGCGCCGACCCTCGAAGTTGTCGTGGCTCATGGGCTTCTCGACGTATACGTTTTTGCCGGCCTGGCACGCCCAGATCGTCATCAGCGAGTGCCAGTGGTTGGGCGTGGCGATGCTTACGGCGTCCAGCGTCTTGTCGTCAAGCGCCTGGCGTATGTCGGCGACGCCCTTGGTCTCGTACTTGCCCGCGACCTTCTTGGCCAGGCCGGCCAGGGCCTGGTTCAGCACCTTGCTGTCGGGGTCGGCGAGGTAGGCGATCTCCACGTTCGGCTGGCTGATGTAGCCGCCGATGTGATCCCCGCCCCGGCCGTGGACGCCGGCCACCGCGATCCGGAACCGATCGTTGGCCCCGATGATCTTTCCCGACGCCTTGGTGCCGCCAATCATTACAGCGGCGCCCGCGACAGCCAGCGAACCCTTCAGAAACTCACGACGATTCAGACGTGCCATATTCGCATTCTCCTGGCAATGCCGTGGCCGGCAGATGCCCTCAGTTGACGAAAGTACACCATCGCCCGCCAGTTGCCGTGCGTGCCTGGCAGGGCCTTTCACTTGCTTTAACCCGCGCGATTTCCTATGGGCTCGCGCGGCCATCAGGTTTCGTCGCGGTATCGCTTGAGCAGGCCCTCGTAGGCGTCGACGCGGCGGTCGCGGAGGAAAGGCCAGATGCGCCGCACGGAGTCGCTGCGCGAGCCGTCGAGTTCCACGACGAGGGCCTCGTCGCCATCGGCGGAGGCCTGGGCGAGGACCTCGCCCTGGCAGCCCGCGGCGAAACTGTTGCCCCAGAACCGCGTGCCCGGCGTGGCGCCGGACGGGTCCGGCTCGTCGCCGACGCGGTTGACGCTCAGGACCGGCAGGCCGTTGGCGACGGCGTGCGAACGCTGGATCGTCAGCCAGGCGTCGAGTTGCCGCTGCCGCTCTTGCGGCGTGTCGCGCATGTCCCAGCCGATGGCGGCGGGGTAGACAAGCACCTCCGCCCCGGCCAGGGCCATCAGGCGGGCGGCCTCGGGATACCACTGGTCCCAGCAGACCAGCACACCGAGTTTGCCCACGGACGTGGCGATGGGCCGGAAGCCCAGGTCGCCCGGGGTGAAGTAGTGCTTCTCGTAGTAGCCGGGGTCGTCGGGGATGTGCATCTTTCGGTACCGCCCGGCGATCGTGCCGTCGCGTTCCAGCACGACGGCGGTGTTGTGGCACAGGCCCGGCGCGCGGCGTTCAAAGAGGCTGGCCACCAGTACGATGCCAAGCTCGCGGGCGACGGCCCCGAACTGCTCGGTGGACGGCCCCGGTATCGGCTCGGCCTCATCGAAGCAGGCGGCATTCTCGGTCTGGCAGAAGTACAGCCCGGCGTGCAGTTCCTGGAGCACGACCAGCTCCGCCCCGCCTCCGGCGGCGCGGCGGATAAGCTCCATCGACCGCGCCACATTCGCGTTGCGGTCGGCGGTGCAGGATTGCTGGCAAAGACCCGCTCGGAGTGTATTCATCGGAATACCCAATGGCTAATGTTCAATGTTCAATGCCAGGAATGCCACTAATGCCAAACAAATGCCAAGAATGCCACTAATGCCAAACAAATGCCAAGAATGCCACTAATGCCAAACAAATGCCAAGAATGCCACTAATGCCAAGCAAATGCCAAGAATGATGAACTTGCCTGTCGATTGTATTCCTGGCATTCTTCACTTGGCATTCCTGGCATTCTTCACTTGGCATTCCTGGCATTCCTGGCATTCTTCACT
>CAYOBS010000393.1:0-3040 GCA_964402305.1 uncultured Planctomycetaceae bacterium
ATCAAATGAGTAGCTTCCGGAAATCATGATTCTTTCACAGGCTCAATCCGCAATCGGCTACCGCCCCTGCCTGAGCAGGCGGGCGGAGAATCTGGCGGCCGGGAAGAATTGGCCTGGGGACGTGCTGCGGACATCAAGGTCGCTCATCAGGTATACCTTGTCGGCCGGGATGCGGCAGACTTCCTGAAGGGCGTTGACCAATTCGACAACGCAGTCGAACTGCTCCTTGTCAGGCTTTTGGGCGGAGAAATCGCCAATGATGCATACGCCGACGCTAAAGGACTTATAGTATCCGGTAATGAACTGGCCATCCTGCTGCTTGCGCCAGTTCTCGGTGGCGATGACGCGCCAAGCGCCGGTATTGTCGCGGTCAACAATGAAATGGCAGCCCTGGGCAACCGGGCTGGACCGATCCGCCGCCGAGTGGACGACCACATACGTCCACTTTCCGCGGCTGATCGCGGCGGCGGTGTCGTAGACGACCTCGGCCGCCCCGGCCGGCGGAGGGGACAGCACGGCCAATGGCTGAGCCGTGGGACTGATCGGTGGGGTTTCCATCATCATCAAAGCCAAGGCCCCAAAGGTCATCGAGACAAACAGCGCCGTCAGAGTTTTGACCGTCCTTGATCCGCTCATACCAGACCTACCCGTGTGGTATTGCTCGGTTTCCCAGAAGCACCATGGATGAACCTGGCCGACATTCAGCCAATAAGTCTAGTCACCCTATCGGCGTAAGGCAAGGTTTTACAATAGCGATTTGCGCAAAAAGCGGAAGTTTTTCACTGAAGTCTCAGGATATACTTCCCCCTTCCCCCCTGCTGCCTACTGCCTTTCTTCATCATCGGCCTGCTCGGCCGGCGGATTTACGGTCAGGTCATCCTTCATAAGGCCCAGTTCGCTCAGTGCGTGTCGGGCGGCCTCCTGCTCGGCCTCTTTCTTGCTCATGCCCCAGGCGCTGGTGAAGTGCCGCCCGCTGATTGACACCGCCACCTCGAAGCACTTGCTGTGGTCCGGGCCCTTCTCGTCCAGCACGTGGTAGTCCGGCGTGGCCCCCCACCGCCGCTGGGCCTGCTGCTGAAGGACGGACTTGAAGTTCCGCTGATGCTCGTTCTCGAAGGCCTCGTCGATGAACGGGGCGATGGTCCGCAGGATGAACTTCCGGGCCGGCTCAAGCCCCCCGTCGAGGTAGATGGCGCCGGTGATCGACTCGAAAACCGCCGCGGAGACCGACTGGGGCAGCTTGCCCGGCGTCGGCATGCCCTTGCCAAGGACCAGCGAATCGGCAATGCCGGTACTCTCGGCGATCTCCGAGCACGTCTTGCGCGACACCACGGCCGACTTGATCTTGGTCATCTGACCTTCGAGAAGGTCGGTGAACCGCTCGTAGAGTTCATGGCAGACCACCAGCCCCAACACCGCGTCGCCAAGGAACTCCATCCGCTCGTTGCTGTCAAGACGGTTATCGGCGACGGAGGAATGGGTCAACGCAAGGGCCAGAAGGGACGGGTCCTTGAACGTGTAGCCAACAGCTTTCTGGCAGCGCTCAATTGCTGTAGGGTCCACAGCCTCTTTCCGCAATCTTGCGCCCCGTGGCGGAAACCGCCCCAGCCGGGCAGGCCGGCAAGCGAATTTCGCCAGGGGGCAACCTGGTCGGCTTGTGCCGTTACGCCGTCATTATACAGGCCGTGAACGTTTTATTATACAGGCCGTGAACGTTTTGTCAAATACCGCTTGACGCAAGTTCCACGCAGTTCGATGCCAACTCGATGCAAGCACGATGGCCTCAGGCGCTTGATTCGCGTCTGGTCCGGCCCGTATCATGAGTCAAGAAGGAATCCAATGGCTGATATCGCAAACCGGAACGAAGTCGCCAGGGTCCTGGACGTCGATGCGTCCGGCCTGGTGATCGTGAAATACCCGGACCCGCGCCTCCAGCAGATATGCACGCCGCTGGCGCGGGTGGACGACCGCGTCCGCGCCGTTATCGACCGCATGTTCGAGCTGATGTTCGGGGCCCGCGGCGTGGGCCTGGCTGCACCACAGGTGGGCCTTGCGGTCCGGCTGTTCGTGGCCTCGCCGATGTTCGATCCCGCCGACCGCCGCGCCTATGTCAATCCCGAGATCATCGCCTTCGACGGCGTGCAGGACGGCGATGAGGGATGCCTGAGCTTTCCGGGGATCACCTGCAAGGTCAAACGCAAGAGGATCGTCACCGTCCGCGCGCTGGACCGCGAGGGCAACGTCTTCGAGGAAACAGGCGAAGACCTGCCGGCCAGGATTTTCCAGCACGAGATCGACCACCTCGAAGGCCGGCTCCTGATCGACCGCATGGGCACGGTGGCCAAGCTGGCCAACAGGCGGGCACTGCGCGAACTCGAAGAAGACTTCGCCGCTCCCTAGACGGTCAGGCAGCGGAACAGGCCGTACAGCCTTCATGGTTTCCATCGAAATGCTCCTTGGCGTCTCTTGAGTTGGCGGCTAATTATAGGTCCGATGGGTCCCATAGGTCCTATAGGACTCATACGATTCTCCCCCACCCAGCGAGGCGATTAGACCGGGTATCGGCCGCCGGCTACAGGCTGCCGACTTGTATTCCCCTACTTTGTCTTGGGGCCGATGTAGCCGGTTGACAGGGCCACGTCGTCGTACCAGACGGTGTTGTCCTTCCTGGCCTGGTGGACGTAGACGCCGATGTCAAATCGCTTGAGCTTCACCTCCGCGCTGCTGCGCCAGCGGATGCCGCAATAGTGGATGTACAGTTTGCCGTCGATCCACGCGGCCAGCTCGCCATCGGCTTTGCCAACGTCGTTGGCGCGGATCATGTGCTCCAGGCAATACCAGCGGTCGCGGACGATCGCGATCCGGTCGGGCTGCGGCGGCTCCAGCATTGTGCCCCAGTAATGGCCGTCGCGGTCGCGCTTCATGTCCATCCAGTACGTATAGAGGAACATGTAGCCGGGGGCGGGATAGCGCCCCCACGCCCGCCACGGCTCGAAGGAACTGTTGAAGTGGTCGTCGCCCTTGGGCCGGATGCCGGCTG
>CAYOBS010000394.1:0-3028 GCA_964402305.1 uncultured Planctomycetaceae bacterium
GGCGTTGGCCGGAGCGTGGGTCATTATGTCGCTGCATTGCAGTTCGGTGCAGGGCTGCCGGCTCGTCCGCCACAGCTCTATCGACGCGGCCGCCTCCGTGGCCTCGGCGGTCTCGGCCTCGACGTGAATCACCGGTTCATGCGCATCCACCCACACGCGCACGCGCGAGGCGATGACGGACCGCGCCCGCACGCGTATCGTCGCGTCGCGCAGGCAGAGGGTCTGTGAAAACGGCTTGGCGCCGGCAAGGGCGTTGGGATCCAGGTGGATCCGCACCCGCCCGACCTTCACCAGCCGGGCGTTGTCGTCCCATGCGTCGGTCTTGCTGATGTAGAAGACCAGGTCGCCGTTTGGCTCGGTCCACGCGTTGACGCCGATGTCGCCGTTGCCAAGCGGCATCGAGTCGTGCTCGCTCCTGCCGAGCGAATCCCAGACGATGTTGTACGCTTCCACCGACGCCGGCGGGGCTGTGTCGGCAAGCGCCCGGCCCAGCATGACGCCAGGGCCCGCGGCAGCCAAAACCACAAGGACAATTCCCGTGAAGTACGAATCTTTCATACGGTGTTCTCCTTCGCCCGTGGAGCGTCTTTTCTTATGCCTACAGTACCCAAGGCTCGCGGTAGGCGCGGCTGACGAGCCTGTTGGCCTGCTCGTCGCCGGGGAACACTTCCTTGACCGGGTCCCACTTGAGCGGGCGCTTGAGCTGGTATGCGATGTTGCCCAGGTGGCAGACCTCCGCGGTCCGGTGGGCGACTTCCACGTCCTGGAACGGGCGCTGCCTGGTCTTCACGCAATTGAGGAAGTCGCCGTGGATGTCGCGCTCGCCGTGGTAGCCCGGCATGGGCCTGGCCGGAATCTTCTCGTCCGTGCTGAAGACGGTGATGCCGGCCTGGCTGTGGCCGCCGCCCTTGGGAGACGAACCGTGGTACATGCGGATGCCGTTGGCAAAGATGTACGTAAGCTGCTTAACGTCCTTGCCGTCGGGCGGGATGACCTCGACGGGCCCCTCGTGGGCCAGGCCGACGGCAAACAGCGCCCCGCCGAACTTGTGGGCGCCCCAGTCCGTCATGCCGCCGCCCGAGTAGTCCCGCCACGACCGCCAACACGTGCCGTTGATGTTGTACGAGCCGCTCATGCGGTACGGGTGATACGGCGCCCACGGGGCCGGGCCGAGCCACATGTCCCAGTCGAGGCCCTCGGGCACCGGCTCGCCCGGCAGGTTGCACTCCCATGAAGGCCCGCCCACGTCGACGTAGACTTCCTTGACCTGCCCGATCTCGCCGGACCAGCACTGACGCGCCAGCCCGCCGCTGTCGCCGAGCACGCGCTGGCTCCCGCCGGAGACGACGCGGTTGTACCGCCGCGCGGCCTCCACCATCGCCCGCCCGTCGCCTATCGTCAGCGACAGCGGCTTCTGGCAGTAGACATCCTTGCCCGCGCGGCATGCCGCGACGGTGACAAGCGCGTGCCAGTGGTCCGGGCAGGCGGTGTGGATGGCGTCGATGTCAGGCCGGGCCAGAAGCTCCCGGAAGTCGCCGTATTCCTTGCAGGAATTGTCGCCGTACTTGGCGTTCACCCTGCCCTTGGCCCCTTCTCGCTTGCCCTTCTGCACGTCGCAGACGGCGACGTACTGGACCTGGCTGTCGCCCAGGAACCTTCCCATGTCGCCACCGCCCTGGTTGCCGATGCCGACGCCGCCCATGACGATGCGGTCGCTGGCGGGCGGGCGCCCGTCGGCGCCGAGGGCGGCGGAGGTAATGACGTACGGAGCGGCCACGGCCGCGGCAGCCAGTTTCAGAAAATCACGCCGGGTCCGCCCGGCCAGTGCAAGTTGGTTGGTCTGCTTGCTCATGCGTATGTCTCCTATGCCTTTAGCGGGCGAATGTCAGTTGGACTTTGCCTTCTTGGCGTTGGCCTTCTTCGGCGACTTGGTCTCGACGCCATTGATGCCGTCCAGGGCCTTGCGGGCCTTGTCCACCATCTGGCGGTCCTTGGACGAGGCCACGAACTTCTCAAGGACCGGCTTGGCCTTGTCCGGGGCCTTCTTGGCGATCTCAATGGCAATGCTGCCGCAGGCCGCCATCGCCTCGTTCTTCAGGGCCGGGTCGTCAAGGTATTTCTCGGCCAACTCCAGTGCCTCGACCGACCGCACGGAACCCAGCGCCGCCAGGACAAGCCTCTTCTCGTCGGGCCTCTTGGCAAGGTCCATGGCGGTCTTGCAGACCACCAGGCGGTCCGCCTCCGAACCGATCTTAGGGATCATGGTTATGTAGCCGCGAAGGGCGAGGATCCTGGCGGACTCGTCCGAATCGTCCTTGGCGACCTTGAGCAGGTCCGCCATCGGGGCCGTGTCGCGCCAGCCGCTCATCGCCCTCACGGCCGACCGCTTCACCTCGACATTCGAGGAGCCCAATGCGGCCCTGATGGCCGCCAGGGCCTTGTCGCCCTGCACCACTGCGAGGACCTCCAGCAGCATCGGCCTGGTCGTGTCATCCGCCGCAGCCAGGGCGGCCAGGATGGGCTCGGCCTGCTTTGTCCGGCCGGCGGTGTCGGACAGGGCCCGTGCGATCTCGCCTCGGAGGCTATCGTCCTTGCAGGCCCGCAGCATGTCGGCGAGCTTCGGCACGTCATCGGCGCCGCCGAGTGTGCCGATTGCGCGAACGGCAACTACCCGCACGCCGGCATCCGGGTCGGCGGCGGCCTTGTACGCCGGCGGGATGGCCTCGGGGGCCTTCCGCTTGACCAGCACGTCCAGCATGGCTTTGCGGACGTCGGTGGGGCCGGTTTCGGCGAGCTTGAGCATCGCGGGCACAGCGCCGTCGGCCTGGATCGCCCCAAGGGCCTCGGTCGCGGCGGCGGCCTCGCCGGACTGGCTCAGCCTGCCGGCAAGCGTCTCGACGCTGGATGCGTCGCCCGCTGTCGCCAAGGCAGCGATCGCGGCCAGGCGGACGGCGGGGTCGCTGTCGGCGACCATCTTATTGACGGCCGCGCTGACGGCCTTGTCGCCACGGGCGCCAAGCACGTTGAG
>CAYOBS010000395.1:0-3024 GCA_964402305.1 uncultured Planctomycetaceae bacterium
TTCTTTATCTTCACTTCGCTCGATTACTAAGTGCATTGTACCGCGCTTTTGCAGGGCGCGAAGGGGGAAAATGACCCGCTTAATCATTTTCAGCACGGGAGTTACAAAAAGATAGCGCGGGCAAGATAGCCAGTTTTCACAAGCTGGCGAATCTGGGTAAGAGGTACGGTTTATGCAGGGCCGCAAACTGTCATTTGCGGCAGTTTCGCCTATCGCCACCCGACCCGCCCGAACCGGCTTGCCCGTGCGTAGCGGCCCGGCCGCGAAGCACGGTCGAAGCCGCTGTAGTCCCGAGTGCCGGTGCCGGCGCCGATGTACGTCAGCTTCCCGCTCGGGGGCCCTTCGGGCAGGTCCGGCTCGGCCAGCGCCTCCTCGACGATCCGCCCGTCGCCGGCCCGCTTGTACGCCGCGTAGGCCGTCGAGCCCTGTTCACCGCCGCCGTTGTCGTTGTAGATGGCCGCGACGCGCGACAGCAGGTCGTCCAGCCCGCCGCCCGTGCCGTACGTGTAATGCACGAGCCGGCCGTTGGGGTACTTGATCGACTTTGGCCGCATGCCCTTTGTAAACACGCTGGTTAAGCCTCTATAGCTGTTGTCGGCCGTGTCGTCATAGGCGTAGTCAACGTGCAGCGACGAGCCGTCCACCTTGCCCTCGTGCTCCTGGTACTCCTTGTCCAGGGCACCGAAGGCGTTGTAGACGTATTGTACCTGGTTGACCGCGTCGGCGAAAGAACTGCTCAAGTCCGGGTCGGCGTCGCTGTGCGACGTGATGAACTCCGCCCGGCCCAGCGAGTCGTACGTGTGGCTGATCGATAGGACCGTCTGGTCCACGCCCGTGCCCGGCGTCGTCACCCGCTCACTGATAGGGAATTACTGACAGGAAATTTGATTTTAGGAATTTGATGTCTGGTCCTTGTTTGTTACCTGCCTGCCGGCAGGCAGGTTTGGTGCTTGTGATTTGGAATTTGAGATTTATTTGCCCGTCACCCCAGCTTGCGCAGCACCCGGTCGATGGCGTCGTATTCGTTCTTCATCTCGCCGAGTTGACGGCGGTGTTCGGCGATAACGCCGGGCGACTGGCCGCTTAGGAACTCATCGTCGGCCAGTCGGCGGGTGATCTCGCTGATGGCTTGCCGGAGCATCTCCAGGCGCCGGCGCAGCAGTTCGATTCGTTCCTCGGCCGTGCCGCCGTCGTTCAGGACGCTGGCCAGAACGTGCTCGGCCACGGTTATCGGCGTGCCGAAAGCGCTGCCAAGGGCGATGGCGTCCGACGGCCGGCTGTCGATGGCGATCAGGTCCTCGCCCTTTCGTATGTACAGCGTGGCGATGAACGTGTGATCGCGAATGTCGTTGATGGCGATGTGGTCGAGCGTGCCGCCCAGCGCCTCGATGATGTTGGCAAGCAGGTCGTGCGTCATCGGCCGGGGGGTCGGGATGTTCTTGAGCCGCCGGTCGATGGCCAATGCCTCGGCCGTGCCGATTACGATCGGAAAACTCCGCTCACCGCCTCGCTCTTTCAGGAAGATGACCTGCTGGTCGCCGAACTCGGTGATCAGGATGCGCGACAATTCCATCGGCACGTCCATTGGGACTGCTCCTTGGAAAACCCGAAGGCGCCAAACAACCTTACCGGTAATCTTAGGTCGCCCGACCGTATGGGCCAAGGGCTAATATTCACAAAAGTGGCAGTTGGTCGCCGGTCGCCGGTAGCCGGTAGTCCCGGCGCGCCGGGATAGCCGGTGGCCGGTGGCCGGTGGCAGTAGCCGGTAGCCGGTAGTCCCGGCGCGCCGGGATAGCCAGTCGCCGGTTAAAGAGGTGGCGCTGGCGGGTCTCTTGCCGTTTTCACTGGCTACTGACTCCCGGCTACTGACCACTATGTCAGATGTTCTCGCCGTACAGCAGCGCCCTGGTGAACTTCGCGACGATGCGCTGGTTCACGAACAGAAGCGGCAGCAGCATGTGCAGCGAGGTGTTAGGCGGTCGGATGTAATCGGCCAGTGTTTTCCGCCAGGATGTCTTGAATTGCATCAGGGTGTTCTGAGGCTCGCTGCTGGCCAGCGCATCGACAACCACATCCGCCGCCAGCAAGGCCGACCGCACCGATGGCGCCAGCGACTGGCCTGTGATGCACTCGACGAATCCCCCGGCCGTGCCGGCAAGCAGGCACCGCTTGGCGACATGGGTTTCAAGCTCCAGGGCGACTCCGGCGGGGGGGTACCACACGGCCCCCTTTGCCCGTGCCAGCGGCAGGTCCGCGGGGATTATCGACGCCTGCTGCAGGCCGCCGATCATGCCGGACAGTTCCGCCGCCCTGTTGCCCGACGCGACGGAATTGGAGATCACGCGGACGTGGAACAGCCCGTTGGCGACGAAGAAAAGGCCCAGTTCGGTCCGCTCGCGAAGCTCCACGACGTGCAGGGCGCCCGCGAGCCTGGCTATGTCCGCCCGGCGGCGGCCGACCGGCACGTCGAGGCCCGATACCAGCAGCGAGCCGACCGGCACGGTTCGCAGCGGTATGGAAAGCTTGCTGAGCACGTCGTTGGGGCGGTTCTGGGCGATGATGAGCATCCTGGCCCGCACGCGGCGCGAGCCGAGGATTTCCACGTGGTCCTCGTCGAGGTGGATTGCCGGCCAGGTAGTCGAGATGCGGATTTTCGCCCCGGCCTTGCCCGCCGCCGCCCGCATCGCCTTTATCAGCGCCGGCACGTGGACGAAATGCCCGGCCTCCGCGCGGGACTTGTACTGGACGGTGCTCGTGAACGTCGCGTTGTGGTAGCAGACATTCGAGAACGCCTCGGCCCCGGCGAGCTTGCCCAGGCCGGCGGGCAGCCCGGCCATCTGGAAAAACGGCTTCGGCAGCCAGTCCGTAAGCGGGCACTCGATGCTCTGGTGGGGGGAGTCAACGACGGCGACGTCATAGTTCTTCTCGGCCAGGTAATACGCGGCCGCCAGCCCCGCCGGCGTGGCGCCCAGCACAACGATGTCGTGCATCTGCGTCTGAGTCATGGGCACAAGGTACTCTCGC
>CAYOBS010000396.1:0-3023 GCA_964402305.1 uncultured Planctomycetaceae bacterium
GCTGGTCGCCCGTCGTCACCAAGAACGCGGCCAGGCCCTGCACGCCGCTGCCGCCGCGAAGGGGCAGCAGGATGATGTTCTGGTTGGCCGGGGCGCCGTAGAGGTCGTCCGGGCCGTGAAGCGGCTTGACCGCGGGCCTGCCGCCGGCTGCCACCTGCGGGGCCGACTCCGCCGACTGGGCAAGCCAGACCGGCGCCGCGGCCCCCGGCGTAAGAGGAGGATAAACCGCCAGCACCTCCGCGCCGCCGGAGGGATTGACGCGAAGGATCGCGCCTCCGGCGGCCGAGGCAAGGTGGCACTGCACGGCCAGGAGGTTGACCAGGAACTGCTCCGGCGGGCCGTCGAAACGGCTCA
Source organism: uncultured Planctomycetaceae bacterium (assembly GCA_964402305.1). GTDB lineage: Bacteria > Planctomycetota > Phycisphaerae > SM23-33 > SM23-33 > JAUWQU01. The sequence goes on from CAYOBS010000396.1 coordinate 355, forward strand.
GACGCTCGATGATCTCGGCCGTCGTCGGGCGATGAGTCTCGCTGTCGGACTGTGAAACTTGTGTCGGGTTCACGGTCATTGGTCGTTCCAAGGCTTCAGGGGAAAGGCTTCAGGCTTCAGACTTCAGGCTTCAGGTACGGCAAGAGCTTCGCCGTTATCTTCTGTTGCTTCTACCTGTAGCCTGTAGTCTGTAGCCTGTGCCCTTACTCTGTAGCCTGTAGTCTCTTCTCATTGGCCAAGGCTCGCCAGTATCTGTTGTTGCGCCTGTAGCCTGTTGTAGCCTGAAGCCTGAAGCCTGAAGCCTGAAGCCTGAAGCCTGAAGCCTGAAGCCTGTAGCCTGAAGCCTGAAGCCTGAAGCCTGAAGCCTGAAGCCTGAAGCCTGAAGCCTGAAGTCTGAAGCCTGTAGCCTGTAGCCTGAAGCCTGAAGCCTGTAGTCTTTCTTCAGTCTTTCTTCGTCGGGAAGCTGACGTACACGTGCTCGCCGGCGGGGCGCCTGGCGGCGTTGGGGCACTCGACGCGGACCGTAAGCGTGCCGCTGGCCGAGTCCGCCACGGCCGCGACGTGAATGATCTTGCCGTTGAAGCTCGACCGCCGGGCCGGGTCCTTGCCTTCGAACTCCACCGCGGCGTTTGACTCGCCCCTCTTCAGCGTGCGGGCAATTGCCAGCGGGGCCGCGACGTCAATCCACAGCGGGTCGATCTGCACGACCTGGGCGATTTTTCCCGCCGCCTCGACCGATTCGCCCGGCTCGACCAGCAGCCGCTCGACCACCCCGTCGATGGGGCTGACCACCCGCATCCGGTCGATCTGGAGGCGCATCTCCTGGTACTTCAGCTTGGCCTGCTTCTGCTCGAACTGGACAAGCTCGAGCGACAGCTCGCCTATGACAACGTCGAGCTTGGCGTGGTCGACTTCCAACTCCGTGGCGGCCCCTTCCTTACGCGCGCCCTCGGTCTTCTTGAGGTCCACGCGCTTCTGTTCGAGCTGTGCCTCGGCCGCCCTTACCCGCGTGTCGTCGTCGGCCTGGGCCTTGAGTTGCTCCAACTGGGCAAGCTCGGCCTTGTCGTCCTGGCGCATAAGCACCTGACCGGCCTTGACCGCGTCGCCTTCCTTGACGAGCACCTCCGCCACCTGTCCCGGCCGGACGAACGACAGCACCGTGTCGCCGCTGGGCTTGGTGACGGCCTCGATCTTGTCCTGCGCCGCCAGCGGCGCCGCGGCCGCGAGCAACGCGCATATAAACACTCTCATAGGCACCATCCGCATTCTCATGGCGGTCTTGCCGTATGTACGCAAGACGATTTCCCGAAACCATTACCAATTATATCTATCGCCACATTGGCGGGTTCAACCAAACAAAAAACCCGCCGAGCACCGTGGGTGAAGGAGGCGGGCGATCATCCGGCCGGCGATGGGTGGGAGGCAATTGCCCAAGGCCTGCGGGGCGTTGGGCTGCTGCGCGGAGATGACGATGCGTCAGGCTCTGGGAGGGGCTATGCCCTGGCCGTCAGTCGGCGGAGGGATTGGTGGGTTCGGCGTTCGAAATATCGTTCGCGGGCGGCTTGTTCCTGGGCCGTCAGGGTGCGGTATTTCAGGGCAGCCTGCCAGTGCTCTGGCGGGATTTCCCGCGGCCTTGGCGGGAAGCCCGCGGCCTCGATGAACAGTTCGTAGCAGAACACGGCCTGGTTGTCGGCCAGGACTGCCAGCACATCGTCCTCGGTGAAAACGTCGGTCGCTTTGTAAGCACGTGTCGTCATTTGCGAGCCCTGTTCCGGCGTAAGAGACCGGCCCGACCGAGTCCGCCGTACACCGTAAAGGACTCGGCCGGGCCTGAAGGTTTGCCATTAAACCAGCGCTATCACAATGGCGGAGAAGCAGGCCTGTATCTGTGCCATGCTCAGCCGCAGCAGTCCGTCGTTGTAGTTGCCGTCGTAGCTCCTGCCATCCACGCCCCAGGGGTTGTAGACGGTTACGTATGCGGCGTCGCCGACGCCCTCGATGGACTTGATCATGTAGGCGTGTCCGCCGACGACCGGGGAGGCGGGGCTGCTGTAGCTGCCGAGCGTGAGAGAGTGCCCGGCGGCCAGGTTGGTGCTGATGGTGCCGGCCAGCGACGCGGCTGACCCGCCGGTCCATTGCGTCTCGCTGGATGCGCCTGTCAGTTCCGTGACGACGGTGCTCATCCAGCCGCCCTCGATGGAGGAATAACAGTTCGACCCGTATCGGAAGAACGCGTATGCCTTCTCCATCAGCATTACCCAGGTCTCGCCGTCGGGCGTCAGCGCGGCGTACGCGGACGGCATGTGGGCGTCCAGGCGCAGGTACACTTCCGCGCCGCCGCGATAGTACCGCACCGCGTAGGTGCCGTCGCCGAGGTCCGTAATGGCCTGGCGGACCAGGTTGGGGTCGGTGTCCGACATGCTCGCCAGCACGGCCAGGTAGTAGCAGTCGCCAAGGGCGCCCTGGCGGATGTCGTCGTACTGGGGTCCATCGACGAACAGCGGCCTGTTGGCGTAGTTGCTGACAGCGTACCCGGTGACGGGATCCCGCAGGCTCTGGCCGTTGATGTCCTTTGAAACGTAGTCGATCGACGCCGGGTCGGCCGAGTAAGGCTGGTAGAAGCCGGCGATGCGGTGGATGGTCTTTGCCGACGCCTCGGCCGAGGTCGA
>CAYOBS010000397.1:0-3019 GCA_964402305.1 uncultured Planctomycetaceae bacterium
CCTGCGGAGGGACCTGCTATGAAAAGGCTTGCGGAAAAACCGGGAAGTTTGAGCCGAATTGGCATGGTTTTGGGCAGGTTGTCAGACAAAAGGGGTCAGGAACCTTTTATTGGTTTTCCTTCGTCTTTCTCGGCCGGGCGCGGGGGCGGAGGGGCGCTTGCAGGCGTAGCCTTGCCGCCATGCGCGGAACCCATGCGGGGTGTGGAATATGGAAGCGTCCCGGCTGAGGGGTGACGGCAGCCGCCGGCGGGCGCGAGCGGACATCCCCGAATTGGTCGCGGACTTGACCATGGGGATAGTCTGCGCCTGTCGGCTGGGGAAGTCAAGACGGGGGAAGGCGGAAGTGTGAAGGCAGAAGGCGGTCCCGTCAGGGATCCTGTGGAAAGGCGGAAGGCAGAAGGCAGAAGGCGGAAGGCGGAAGGCTGAAGGCAGAAGTAGGAAGGCAGAAGAAAAAGCCGAGGACGAGGACCCTGCTTCGCTGGAGCTACGCAGGGCTTCGCGAGAACGAGGACGATGGTTGTCGCCTGGCCCTATTACCTACTACCTTCTTTTTGGTCCAGGTTATCCGGGTTTGCCCCCGAGTGGGCCTGTCGGGTTAGGCGGCCTGAAAACGAATAATAAGCACTTACGGCGATTGTCCGTGATGTAAGTCGTTATTTTGATTTTTCGCCGAAGTGGTTTTCGGGCTAAACCGAAAGGCCCGCAGAGGAGAGGGGAAATTGGCAGCAAACAGGTGTTTCTTGGAGTGTCAACGAGCGCCAAGTGGTGGTTCGATAGCGCCAACGAGCGCCAAGTGGTGGTTCGATAGCGACAACGAGCGCCAAGAGGTGTTTTTGATCGCCAAACGAGCGCGAAACGAACGTCAAACGAGCGAGAAAGGGGGTGTAATGAAAGTGTTTCGATGGCGCCGCGGTGGGTTTTGGAGCGCCGGCCGGGCGAGAAAGAGCGTGTTTTGTTGGTGTTTCAGCGTGTTTTGGTAGTGCCAGAGCGTGCCTGGGCATAGTTCGGATTTCCAGAAATGTTCCCCGTGAGGGCAAACTTGTCCATTGCCCGCGCTGGGCGGGATGGGTAAACTTTTACTTCGCGTGCCGAGCGTAGGCTTTGCGCGGGCGCAGAACCGATGGCGGCTGTCGGTTGCGAATGGTCTGGCGGTATCGCTGACGTGGACAGGTCCCGGTTGTTTGCCATAAATTCGCTATGAAAGGGTTGAACATGGGCGCAAAAGCGGTTGCACAAAGGGCGTTGAACCAGGGCGAGGGGATAGTTCGGCTGGCGCCGGCGTGGGTTCCTCGCGTGTTTTGCATTCCCGGACGGCGCATAAAGCTGCATCCGGATGACTATTTCGCGCTGGGAGCCAATCGCGGCGGGATTGATGAGCGGTGGTTTGCATCGACCACGCCGGCTGACAACGGTCCGCTGACGAGCAAAAACGAAGGTTTAAGTCATATTGTGGTCGAGGATGGTGGGGCGATTGAGCAGGTTTTGCTTCGCGACGCGGTGGCTGAGCTGAAGGATGACCTGATCGGCAAGCTCTGGAAGCAGTATAGGGCCTGGCCGATGTACTCGAAGTTCTTCGATAACCGCGATGCGCTGCCTCTGCACATCCATCACGACGATGAACACGCGAAAAAGGTCAACGCGGCCGGCAAGCCGGAGGCGTATTACTTCTCGCCGCAGGTGAATAACCATGGCGGAACGTTCCCGTACACGTTCTTCGGGCTGCGGCCTGGCGTGACTAAGAAGCAGGTTCGCGAGGTTCTGGAGCGGTTTGACGCGGGCGACAACCGGATATGCGACATCTCGGTGGCCTACAAGCTCAAGCCAGGCACGGGCTGGATCGTTCCGCCGGGGGTGTTGCACGCCCCGGGCAGCCTGTGTACCTACGAGCCGCAGAAGGCGTCCGACGTGTTCGCGATGTACCAGTCCGTGGCCAGCGAGCAGGTCGTGCCGCCGGAACTGCTCTGGAAGAACTGCCCGAAGAAGGAAAAGCAGAAGAAAGACTACGACTACCTCGTCGACGTTATCGACTGGAAGCAGAACACCGACCCGCTGTTCGCCCAGAAGCACTTCCTGGAGCCTATCCTCGTGCGGAAGCCAAAGGAGATGCGTGCCGACGGCTACGAGGAGCGGTGGATCTGCTACGGCGCGAAGGAGTTCAGCGCCAAGGAGTTGACAATCCTGCCGGGGCGGACCGCGACGATCCACGACGGCGGGGCGTACGGGCTGATCGTACTTCAGGGCCACGGCAAGATGGGCGTCTGGGACATCGAGACGCCGTCGCTGATCCGCTTCGGGCAGTTGACCAGCGACGAGTTCTTCGTCAGCGAGGCGGCAGCCAAGGCGGGCGTGAAGATCACCAACCCGAGCAAGCACGACCCGATCGTCATGCTCAAGCACTTCGGCCCGGACGCCAACGACAACATCCCGGCTGTGGGCGGGAAATAGCCGGCCGGCAACGGCCGCGGAAAGGACCGAACCATGGCAAAGAAGGCAGATGCTAATAAAGGCAAGAAAGCTAACAAGGCTAAAAGCTATCCCAAGCTGCACAATGCCGCCTGGCCCGGCGTGGTCGGCAAGACGCCCGGCACGGACAACCCGCCGATCGACCTGGAGACCATGCTGGACTACACCGCCGCCGCCGAAGTGAATGGCCGGAAGTTCGACGGCGTCGATCTGTTCCTGTTCGCCCCGCACGTTGACATCGACTCAGGCGAAGATGACCTCAAGGCCCTGGCGGATTCGGTCCGGCGGCGCGGGCTGGTCATCGGCTCGCTGGTGGCGCCGGTCTGGCCGCCGACCGGCGGCGGGCACGCGCTCGACGCCGGCGAGGGTCGCAAGATGTTCCTCCGGCAGCTCGAAAAAGGCTGCCGCATCGCACAGACGCTCACCGACCTGGGTGTGCGGCCCTACGGCGTCGTGCGGATCGACTCGGCCTGCGGCGTCGCCGACTGGGCGAAGGACCCGCAAGGCAACCAGAAGCGCATAGCCGAGACGTTCAAGTTAGGCGCCGCAATCGCCC
>CAYOBS010000398.1:0-3008 GCA_964402305.1 uncultured Planctomycetaceae bacterium
ACGCCGATCACGGCAACCGCAAGGGCCTCTTTGGCTTGATCTTGGGTCATGAATGCTCGATGTAAGCCGGCAGGTGGTCCCATGTCTGCCGCCAATGATGCGACAGCCGTGTCTGACTCCCGCCGGAGCACGTAGCACATGGAGCATAGGCGGACCTGGCCCGGTTTGTCAAGCCGAGTTTGTGTGAAGCACCCCGACAGACACTTGCGATGCGGGCGGGAATTGAAGAAAATGATCGCTTGCGCCGCGCGCCGCGGGCTTGGCATGCGCAGGCGACAGCGGCAGGAAGAACTGAATGGCGATTGCCCTTAGTGAAAACGACAGGCGGATGCTCGACGGCCGGTGCGGCCTGGCGTGCCGGATGGCGATGTCGATCGTCGTTCGCATGGCCGAGGTGTACGGCGCGGATGAGTTGATGGACGTCTCGCAGGCGCACATCGACGGCTGCGCGCTCATGAGCGACGCGGGCCTGGAGTTCGCCGAAAAGCTCGCCGCCGCCGGCGGGAAGGTCCTCGTGCCTACAACCCTCAACATGGGCCCGCTGGACCTTCAGGACTGGCGGCGATTCATCCGCGACGAGGAGTTCGCCGCCAAGGCCATCCGTCAGGGAAAAGCTTACACCGACATGGGTTGCGTCCCCACCTGGTCGTGCGCGCCCTACCAGGGCTACCTCACGCCGCGCTTCGGCCAGCAGATCGCATGGGGCGAGTCCAACGCGATCTGCTACGCCAACAGCGTCCTTGGCGCGCGGACCAACCGCTACGCGGACTACCTGGACATCTGCGCCGCCATCACCGCCCGGGTGCCCAGGTGCGGCCTGCACCTGACGGAAAACCGCCGCGGGCAGTGGCTGCTGCGGCTGGCGGGATTCTCCGGGGCCCTGCTGGCTGAGGAGGTCTTCTACCCCGTGCTGGGCCACCTGATCGGCGCGATGGTGGGCGAGAATATCCCCGTGATCGAAGGCATGCCGACGAGAGCGACGGACGATCAGCTAAAGGCGTTTGGCGCGGCCGCGGCGTCGGCGGGGTCGGTGGCGCTGTTCCATGCCGTCGGCCTGACGCCGGAGGCCCCCACGGCCGAGGCGGCCTTCCAGCACCACCCGCCGCAGCGCGTGGTGGACATCCGCCCGGAGGATTGGTACCGCGCCTGGGACGACCTGGCCGGGGTCGAGCAAGGCGCCAAGCTCGACGTGGTGGTCCTGGGCTGCCCGCATCTTTCATTCGCCGAGTTCCGCTCGCTGGTCGAGGCGATCCGCGAGGTGGCCCCGGCCAAGGCCGCCGACGGGGTGGATGTTGCCTTGCTGACGTGCCAGCAGTCGCTGGCGCTGGTCGAGCGGACTAACTGGCAGGCCGAGATCGAGGCCTTCGGCGCGCGGATCACGCGCGACACGTGCATCTTCCACACGCCCATGATCCGCCGCGACGCCAAGGTGCTGATGACCAACTCGGGCAAGTGCGCATACTACTGCCCGGGCACGCTGGGCGTGAGAGTGGCGCTGGGGTCCGTGGGCGATTGCGTCCGCTCGGCCGTGGCAGGGCGAGTTTTGCGGAGGCGGCCGGGATGAGCGGAACTGACGGGATGACCCGGAAACGAAGAACGATGCAAGGACGCGCCGTCGTCGCCGGCCTGGCCACGGGCGAGGCGGTTGTCTCGGCCCAGCCGATCAGCCTCTGGGGCGGCCTGGACGCCAGGACCGGCGAGGTGATCGACCGCCGGCACGACTGCTCCGGGCGGATCGTGACCGGTCGGGTGTTCGTTTTCCCGTGGGGCAAGGGGTCGAGCACCGGCAGCGCGATCCTTCTGGAGAGCATCCGCCTGTGTACGGCCCCGGCGGCGATCATCAACTGCGCCACCGACCCCATCGCGGCGCTGGGCTCGATTATCGCCGATGAGCTTTACCACCGGCCGGTGCCTATTGTCGTGCTGGGCGAGGAAGATTTCCGCTCACTGTGCGACGGGGACCGCCTGAGCATCACGCCCGACGGCGTCGTGACCGTGGAGACCCCATGCGAATCCTAAGCGCGGCGGATGTCCGCAGGGCATTGCCCATGCCGCTCGCCCTCGAGGCGATGCGGCAGGCGTTTGCGAGCCTCTCGGCAGGGCGCGTCATCATGCCGCGACGGATTCACATAGACATCCAGCGCCATCAGGGCATATCCCTGTTGATGCCCGCATACGTGGACGACGCCGTCGGCGAGGCCTTGGCGCTGAAGGTGGTTTCGCTGTTTCCCGGCAACGCCGCTCGCGGCCTGGCGATGCTCCAGGCGGTGGTGCTGGTGCTGGATCCGCACACGGGCCGGCCCGTGGCGCTGATGGAAGGCGCGACGTTGACTGCCATCCGCACCGCCGCGGCGTGCGGCGTGGCCACGGACATCCTGGCCAGGCCGGAATCGAAAGTCGCGGCCATCTTCGGCGCCGGCGTGCAGGCGCGCGCCCAACTCCAGGCCATCTGCTGCGTCAGGCCGATCGAAACGGCGTGGATTTACGACCCCATCCCAGGCCGGGCCGAGACGCTAATCGCCGAACTGGCTGGACGCGACGGCGTCTGCGCCGATCTTCGCCTGGCCGCCGACTCTGCCGAGGCCCTGGCCGAGGCCGACATCGTGTGCACCGCCACCACCGCCGTCCTTCCGGTCTTCGAGGACGCCGACCTGCGCAAAGGAACGCACATCAACGCCATTGGGTCCTACCAGCCGCACGTCAGCGAAATCCCGCCGCAAACCGTCGCGCGGGCGCTGGTCGTCGTCGACAGCCGGCAGGCCGCCCTCGACGAGGCGGGCGACCTCATCCAGCCGATCAACGCCGGGCTTATCGACGCCGAGCACATCCACGCCGAACTCGGCGAGCTGGTTCTCGGCCGGAAACGCGGGAGAAGCTCGGCCGGGCAGATAACGCTTTTCAAGAGCGTGGGCGTGGCCGTCCAGGAAGCCGCCGCCGCTCGCGCCGCCCTGATGACCGCCGAGCAAGTCGGCCTGGGCACCGTTGTGCCCTGGTAGGCGAGGTAGCCG
>CAYOBS010000399.1:0-2982 GCA_964402305.1 uncultured Planctomycetaceae bacterium
CGGCCAAGTTCCGCGTCCGCGCCGTTGTCCCCATCGCCGGCGCCGCCGACGACCCGAACCTCATGCCCGATTTCCCCGGCCTGTCCGACGTGAAGAACTGCCTCGACTGGCGACCAGGCGTCGAGGTTGACACCCACAAGCTCCGCCCCAAAGACGTGGACTACTGGAACGCCCACCGCGGCACGCCAAAGGCGTTCCTCACCCTCCGGGCCGCGCAGAAAATGTGGGCCAACCGCTTCGGCAACCTCACGGCCGTGAGATATGCAGGAGCTAACGGCGCCGACCAACTGGCAACCGAGATTCTCCGTCGCATCGATCCCAGGCAGATCGGCATGTACTTTACGCCGGTCCGTCAGCAGGCCCTTGCGGCGGCTGAGCCGACGAGCGACTTCGGCGGGCTGTTCCTGGGGCTGAGCTTTTTTCTCATAATCGCATCGGTGATGCTCACGGGTCTGCTGTTCGTGTTCGGCATCGAGCAGCGAAGCCGGCAGGTGGGCCTGCTGCTGGCGCTGGGCTTTAGCCCGTGGCGCGTGCGGCGGTGGATGCTCGCCGAGGGCCTGGTGCTGGCGGTTGTCGGCGCCGTCGTCGGTGCAGCCGCGGGGCTGGGCTATACGCGGGTCGTGCTTGCCGGCCTGGCGACTGTCTGGCGCGGTGCGGCCACATCGTCGAGAATCCTCTACCACGCCGAGCCTGCCACCGTTGTGATGGGCGCCGCCATCGGCGTGGCGGTCGCGGTTGCGGCAATGCTTATCACGCTGAGCCTTCAGGGCCGCGCCACGCCGCGCGAGCTTCTCTCGGCCGGGGCGCAAGGCCGGGTGTCCGGCCCGGCCGGGCGGGGCAAGCGACGCGCGGGCCTGCTCGTCGGCGGGCTGTGCATCGGCGGGGCGGTGGCGATTGTGAAGTCCGCCGGGGCGGCCACCGGCATGGCCGCCGCGGGGGCGTTCTTCGGCGCCGGCTCGATGGTGCTGCTGGGCGGGCTGTCCCTGTGCTACTGGCTGCTCGCAAAGTTGGGCGATTCCCGCCGCGCCGGGCCGGTGTCCATCGCGGCGCTGGGTGTCCGCTCGACCGGCCTGCGGCGATGGCGAAGCCTTACCACGGCCGGGCTGCTCGCGTGCGGAATCTTCCTGGTTGCCGCGGTCGAGGTATTCCGCCAGGACCCGCACGCCGAGGCCTTGAGCCGCTCCAGCGGCACCGGCGGCTTCGCCCTGTACGGCGAGTCAGCCGTGCCGATCCTCCGCGACCTCAACGCCGTCGCCCGCGGCGGGCAGACTGCCGGCGGGCCTCAACTGCCCGCTCTCGACCCCAACGAGCTTGCCGGCGTGAGCTTCGTCGAGCTACGGCTGCACGAAGGCGACGATGCAAGCTGCCTCAACCTAAACCGCGCCCAGAGCCCGCGCGTGCTCGGCGTGAACCCCGCCAGGCTGGATGGGCGGTTCTCGTTCATCGAGCGCATGCGCGGTGCCGGCGCCGGGGCCGCGGGCACCGCAGGTGCGGGAAATCCGTGGATGCTCCTGGACGCCAACCTGCCCGGCGGGGCCGTGCCGGCAATCGGCGACGACCCGACGCTCCAGTGGGCCTTGCACAAGGGCCTCGGCCAGGATGTAACGGTCCTCGACGAGCGTGGCCGGGCCGTCAAGTTGCGCCTGGTCGGCAAGATCGGCGGCTCGATCCTCCAGGGCAGCCTGCTGATTTCCGACGCCAACTTCCGCCGGCTCTTCCCGTCGGCCAGCGGCTACCGCGCGATGCTGGTCGATGCCCCGCCGGCCGAGGCCGAGAAACTCCGCCGCGACCTGATGGCCGCCCTGGCCAATACCGGCCTGGCACTCACCGGCGCGCCGGACAGGCTGGCGATCTTCGCCGAGGTGCAGAACACGTACCTGTCGATCTTCGCCGCCCTCGGCGGGCTGGGCCTCGTGCTGGGCTGCGTCGCCATGGGCGTGGTCGTGCTGCGAAACGTCCTGGAGCGCCGCGGCGAACTGGCCCTGCTGCGGGCCGTGGGATTCACCAGGGCCCACCTGACGTGGATGGTCCTCTGCGAACACTGGACCCTGCTCGGCCTGGGCATGATCTGCGGCGTGGCCGCGGCCGTCATCGCGGTGACGCCCGCCCTGCGCTCGCCAACCGCAGTCGTGCCGCTGGCGTCCTGGCTGACAACCCTCGCTGCCGTCGCCGCCAGCGGAATACTCTGGACCTATCTCGCCGCCGCCGCCGCCCTCCGCGGAAACCTCCTCGACGCCCTGCGAAACGAGTGAGGGCATCATTTTGCCGCCGACGGCATGGTTGTGGCCTTGCTCTCGGCCCCGATGGCGGCCTCGATGTTATGCACCAGGCGCCGGTATTCCTGGGCCGATAAGAGGCTTCGGGGCTTGGAACGATACGGGGGTTGGTTTACGCAATATCCACTCGCCTCCTCGGACTCCAATAGTCTTTCCGAAGCATATCCAGCGCCCAACGCTATTTCCGCGCCGCCCCGATCCGGCGTACCTCCTCCACCACGGCCTGGACCATCTCGTCAAGGTTCACCGTCCGCAGCCGTTTGCCGCCGCGATACAGCACGGCCTTGCCTTTGCCGGCGCAGATAGCCACGTCGGCGCCCTCGGCCTCGCCGGGCCCGTTGACCACGCAGCCCATCACCGCCACGCTCACTGGAAACTTCACGTCCGCCAGGCGCCGGCGGATCTGCTCGACGATCGGCTCCATGTCCATCCGCGCCCGCCCGCAGGTTGGGCAAGCGATAAGCTCCATGCCCTTTCGCGGCCGTAGGCGCAGGCAGTGAAGCAACTCCAGCGCCGCGGCGACCTCCGCCGTCGGGTCGCCGGCGTAGGAGATTCGGATCGTGTCGCCGATCCCCTCGCAAAGCAGGGCGCCAAGTGCGGCGGCTGAGCGAATGGCGCCCGTTGCGGCCGTGCCGGCGTGCGTCACGCCAAGGTGAAGCGGGTAGTCCCACCGCTGTGCCATGCGCCGGCTGACGGCGACGGTCGT
>CAYOBS010000400.1:0-2980 GCA_964402305.1 uncultured Planctomycetaceae bacterium
AGGGGGGCTTGAAATGGGCCCTTTGCCGGCGGGAACCATATAGGAAAAGGCAGGGACTCGCCGATATTATTGACGATGCGACCACACGCGTCTATACTCTCTGGTATGGCCACTCTTCGATTGGGACCCGACAAGTCGATGAAAGCGCTGCTGCTGATGGATGCCCTGTACTATCACGCGGCACAGCAAGCCTATATCGCTGCTAAAAAGACCGTGCGCGGAATCGCCAAAGCCAATGCCGTCATCGAGAAGCTTGTGGCCAGGGAGCAGCGAATCCTAGTAAAGCACGGGGACGACCACGACAAGGCTTACGACGAGTTGGAGTCGGTGTACATCCAAATGGAAGGCGCTCAGCACGACTTAGGCGAAGCGCATGGGCCGCTGATGGAGCACGCCGCTACCGTTCACATTCTGTCGGCGGCTGCGCTTGAGGCCCATGTCAACGCCCAAGCGGATTCACTACTTGGCGGCGGAAAGGTGCCCAACGGAGGGAAACTGCTGGAGTACTTCGACCGCCTGCCGCTGGAGGGCAAGTGGTTGTTGTTGCCGCGATTTCTCGGCAAGCGGGGGTTTGATCCTGGCGCCCAGCCCTTCCATGAGTTCGCCGAGTTGGTGAAACTCCGCAACGCACTGGTGCACTACAAGCTGAAGAAGGAAGACTGGAAGAGCCTTGAACTGCCTGATTTCATTGAGGATCTGGGGCTGAACCTAGCCAGTGCCGAAAGCAGCCTCAAAGCCGCGAAAGGCATGATCGAATCCCTGGCCACGCACTTGGATCAGGAGACGCCCCACTGGTTGCGCGTCAGTTCGGCCAACTTCTTCGATGTTGAGTTTGAGTAAGGCGTTCAGAAACAAGCTCATCGGTCTTAGGGGACCTACTTGAACTTCTAAGGGGCGAAGAGGCAGTCTTTTTGCGCAGCCATTCCCCGCAAAGCAATCCTTTGACAAATCCCGCCTTTGAGTGGACAATCCCGGATTACATTCGATTTTGGGCCTTTTTGTCAACATCGGCGACATCGGCAACAGCGGCGACATTGTCAACATCGTCAACATTGGAGATCGGCGCGACATGGGCAAGGTTTGTATCGGCATCGACCTCGGCGGGACGTTCATAAAGTTCGGGCTTCTTGACGAGAAGTGGAAGGCAAGTTCGATTTTTCAGCTTCCCACGCCGCAGGACGCGGGCATTGACGGGGTAATCGGCCAGATGGTCGCCGGGGCCCGGCAGGCGATGGACAAGGCGCATCTCGGCAAGGCCGACGTTGTGGGAGTCGGCATCGGCTCGCCGGGGCCCCTGAGCATGACCAAGGGCATCGTGTACAACTCCCCGAACATCCCGGGCATGGTCAACATCCCGCTCAAGGCCCGCATTTCCGAGGCCCTGGGCCTGCCGTGCTCGCTGGAAAACGACGCCAACGCCGCCGGGCTCGGCGAGTTCCTCTGCGGGGCGGGCAGGCGGTGCCGCGACATGGTCCTGCTGACACTCGGGACCGGCGTCGGCGGCGGAGTGATCGTCGACGGCAAGGTCCTGCACGGCGCCCACGAGATCGGCGCCGAGCTCGGTCACATGCTGATCGTACCCGGCGGCCGGCAGTGCGGCTGCGGACAGTCCGGGTGCATCGAGCAGTACTGCTCGGCCACGTTCATGAGCAACCACGCCGCGAAGACCCTTGAGGCCGGCAAGAGGCAAAGCAGCCTGCGGAAGGTGCTCAAGGCCGGAGGAAAGCTTACCAGCAAGGACATCAACGAGCACCGCAAGGCCGGCGACAAGTTCGCGTCCGAGGTCTGGGACGAGATGTGCCGCTACCTGGCCATGGGATGCATCAGCTTCGCGCGGATACTGGACCCCGACCGGATCGTCCTGGCAGGCGGAATGGCGGCTGCGGGCGACGACCTGCTGGCGCCGGTGACCATGCACTATCGACAGATGCACTGGAAAATGACCGAGCCAAAGACCGAACTGGCCCTGGCAACGCTGGGCAACGACGCCGGCGTGATCGGCGCGGCCGGGGTGGCCTGGCAGGAGTTCGGATCATAGTCGTCGCTGCCGGAATGATTCTTACTGCGCAAACTGACCGGTTCGGCAGGCCCGGAGGGCCGACAGTGTTTAGCCGGGGGCGTAAGCCCCCGGAATAATGTGCTAAGTACAAGAGCCCCGAAGGGGCGACAGAATGGTGCGCCAGTGGCAAGGTTGCAGGTTTGCTCTGTCGCCCCTTCAGGGCTCATTTATATAAAAGATTCCTCTCCGGGGGCTTACGCCCCCGGCTAAATACTGCCGCCCCGTTCGGGGCTTACAGAATCGGTCAGTTTGAGTTACAATGTTTGCGGCCTGTCCCTGCAACCAGGGGAGTGTAGCACTATGACTATTCGCTTTCGATGCAAGTGTGGACGGCAGTTCGAGGTCGCCGACTCCGCGGCGGGCCGGAAGGCCCGGTGTACGGACTGCGGCCTGACCTTCCTCGTGCCATCGCCCGATGCGCAGAAGGCCTCGGCCTCGCCCGACAGCAGCCCGCTGGCACAGGCCACCAAGGCCGCCCAAGCCGCGAAGGCGGGGCAGGCCTCACACGCCGCTGGCCCGGCGCGGACTGCGCAGCCGGCAGGCGGCCAGGCTGCTCGACCCCAAGCGCCGCGCCCGGCGCCAAGGCCGGCCGCACCGCCGACTGTGCATAGGCCGGCGCCGCCTGCGCAGAGGCCCGCGGCGCCCAATGCGCCGTATGCTCTCCAGGACGATGACGACGATGTGCCCATGGCCCGGCTTGCCGTGCATCAACATCCTCTGGCGCACCTTGGCCCGCATAAGCCAAAGCTCACCGCGGTCCAGGCCGTAGCGGGAATATCTATTGTTGTCGCCCTGGTCGTGATGGTGGACTCGGTGGTGACGTTGCTGGGCGCCATCCATGCCGGGTCGCAAGGCATGGATCGTATCTACGGCGGGGCAGCCCTGTTCGCGGGCCTGGGCGTGAGCGTCGCCCTCGCCGCC
>CAYOBS010000401.1:0-2962 GCA_964402305.1 uncultured Planctomycetaceae bacterium
ACCGGCTACCCTGCTTCGCCTGCGGCTACGCAGGGCTGCGCCGGCTACCGGCTACTGGCTACTGGCTACCGGCTACCGGCTACTGGCTACTGGCTACCGGCTACTGGCTACCGACTACCCGGCTTCGCATGGGGCTGCGCCGTGGCAAGCCAAACTACCGTGGGCCTGCCCGGAACGACGCGCCCACGTCTGTCGAGCAGCCGAGGGTAAGCTGGTTGGTGTTGATGTTCGGGTAATACAGGTTGAGCTTGGCGTTGGCGATGTCCAAGACGTAGATGAAGTCCGTGTCGGTGTCGTACTGGCCGCTTGCCATGATGTAGTCGCCACCGCGGGCCGTGCCGCTGGCGTAGGCGGGCTGCTCGGTGTAGAGCCAACCGGCTACCAGGAGGCTGCTGAGGATGGCCGCGGTCATGAGAAGCATGACGATGGTGATGTTCTGTGTCTTCTGCATGGTAGTGTATCTCCGTGCCGGAAAGGTTATTTGAAGTCGGTCGTCAGGCTGCGGCCGGTGTATGGAACGAGTATTTTGCGCGTCCGATCGAAACGCCAGGCGCCCAGCTTGCGGGTCTTGAGATCCAGCACATAGACCGCCTCAAAGCCCGATTCGATGCGCCCGGTGACCATGATGAAGTCGTTGGCGCCTCGCTCGGTCTGGGCCTGGGCCTTGGTGGCGTTAGAGTTTATCAACATCGCCACCAGGAGGATGTTGATACACACCAGTGCGACAATCAGTGCTTTTTTCATGTCCGTTCTCCCGCGCCGGCCTTGTAGGCCGGACCCTTTTATCCTGCGGCACGCCTCGCGGCATGCACCAATAATGCTACTGACACCCGGATACTCGATCAGTTTGGCGGCCGGGCGTGCCGGGCTTGCCGCGGCGGCCTATTCGCCCTTCGCTCGGTTGGGTTTCCTGAAGGTCACGAAGCATACTCCCGCAATCGCCACGGCCGAGCAGGCCAAGGCCAACCAGGGTATGGCCCATGGAATGGCAGGCGCGCCGGACTTTGCGGCCAAGGCGCAGCTCAGGGGTCCGGCGAGCAGACTCGCAAGGCCCGCGAGAACCGAAATCGGGAACGTCTTCATCCTTGTCATAATGTGAATTATACTCATCGTCGAACTGAAAGCAATCCTCATTATTAGTAGCCAGTAGCCAGCTTGCCACGGCGTAGCCAAAGGCGAAGCCGGGTAGCCGGGAAAAGAAAGCAGCGGAACCCGGAACCTGGTTCGGGGCACCGCCTTCCGTTTCCCCGGTCCCGGGTTCCAGGTTCCGGGTCCCGGGTTCCGCCGTTTCCCGGTCCCGGGTCCCGGGTTCCGCCGTTGTTTTCCGGGTTCCAGATTCCGGGTTCCAGGTTCCTGGTTCCGCCTTTTCCTTTTCCCCGGCTCCCGGCTACAGAAATGTCGTGACATCCCTGGCCAGTTCGACGAATTTCCTGGTGGGCATCGCCAGGGTCTGCCACTTGTCGCTTCGCGGCCTGCCCGCCCGGACATAGTCAGCCAGGCGCACGGCGAGGAAGGCGTAATGCCTCTGCTTGTAGAAATGGACATCGTCGAACGGCGAGTGCTGCGGCGGGCCTTGCAGCCAGTACGCGAACGTGAGCACCGCCTGGAAGGCCGGGCCGAAGACCTTCTCCCACTCGGCCAGGGATTCGACGTCGTCGCGAGTGACCCAGTTTTCCCATGCCCGGACGGCCCCCCTGCCATGGCCTGGCGTGGTATCGGGGAACTTGCGGCCCTTGACGTCGACCAGCAGGTTCGGGCCGGACTGGCTGTATACCAGGAAGTCGAAGCTCTTGACGGCCGCGCCGGAGAAGATGGCCTTCTTCGCCTCGTCGACGGCGACATAGGGCAGTTGCCTGCCCCTCAGGTAGTCCTCGAAGGCCGCCTCGTAATGTATGTTGCGGTGGGCCATTGCACCCCCTGCCGGCACATATGTGGTTATAGGGATAGGTCGATTAAGGAATATGTTCCGCTCCGGCGGGGGCCTTCAGCAGCTCAGCCAGGGTCGTGTCGCGCTGGGCGCCGCTGGAGAGGTCCTTTACCGTGATGCCGCCGGGCCGGACGATGACCGCGCAGCTTGCCCCGCGGCGATTGGCGGCCTTGAGCTGCTTGCCGAGCCCCTGCGGGCGGTAGTTGAAGTCAGCCGAAAGCCCCGCGTGGCGAAGGGCCCCCACCACTTCCAGGACCATAGGCCGGGACGCCTCGTCGGCCTCGATCACGAAGTATTCGATCTGCCGGCCAAGGGCGGGCAGCTTGCCCTTCTCGGCCAGGAGGATGCCGAGAACCACGTCGCCCATGCCGAAACCCGTCGCGCCGACCTTCGGCCCGCCGAGCACCTCGAGCAGGTTGTCGTACCGCCCTCCCCCCGCCACGGCCCGCAGGGATCCGGAGCGGTCGAACACCTCGTAGACCACGCCCGTGTAGTATGCCAGCCCGCGGACCACGCGAAGGTCCAGCGTGCAGTAGTCGCCCGCGCCCAGCGCCGAAAGCGCGGCGAAAAGCTCGGCCAGGTCGTCCAGATGTACACGCACATCGTCGCGGCCCTGGAAGTACGCGCGGAGTTCATCGACGCCGGCAGCCTGCTGGAACCGCCCCACCGCGGCGATCTGCCCCTGGCTCAGCCCCGCGTCGCGGGCGAGCTTGGCGAAGTCCTCTTCCGAGAGCTTTGGCCTCTTGTCCAGCACGGCCAGGGACGCCTCAGTAAGCTCCGGCGGCACGTCGGCTGCCCGCAGAGCCGCGATGGTCAGCGGCCTGCTGCCGATCCGCACGCATACGTCATCGGCCGAGAGGCCAAGCTCGCGCAGCAGGTCCACGGCGACGTAGATGCACTCGGCGTCGGCCAGGATGCCGTCGGCGCCGATAACGTCAACGTTCCACTGGAAGAACTCGCGGAGCCGGCCCTTCTGGGGGTTCTCGGCCCGGCACAGCCGCGGCACGCTGAACCACTTGATGGGCCTGGCCAGCG
>CAYOBS010000402.1:0-2920 GCA_964402305.1 uncultured Planctomycetaceae bacterium
AAGGCCATCCGGCAGATGTGCGGCACGATGAGCCCGAGAAAGCCGATGGGTCCTGCCAGCGCCACGGCCGCCGCGGTCATCACGCCGACTGCGCCGAAGGTGACCAGCCGCAGGCGGTTGACGCTCACGCCGCTGGAGGCGGCCACGTCGTCGCCGAGGCCCAGCACGTTGTAGGCGGGTGAGTTTGCCAGCAGCACGGCCCAGCCGGCGGCAACGCACGCCCCGCACACAGCCAGCAGCGACGTTGGCGTCGCGTCGGGGAGTTGGCCCATGGCCCAGTAGGTGAGGTCGGCGATGCGGTATTGGTCGATGTACAGGTTGCCGGCCAGCATGATCGCGCCGTTGAAGATGTTGACGATCACGCCGGAGAGGATGAGCGTGTACGGGTCCAGCCGGCCGTGACGCTGAGCCACGAGGTACACCGCCAGGCAGCTTGCCATGGCGCCGACAAACGCCAGCACGGGCGTCGATGCCCATGCGGGGAGGGACAACTTGGCGGCCGCGGCAAGGCCCATCATCACGCCGACGCCGGCGCCGCTGGATATGCCCAGGATATAGGGTTCCGCCAGGGGGTTTCGCATGAGGCCCTGGAGTGCGAGTCCACCGGCGGCGAGGCTTGCCCCGACGATTCCCGCCGTCAGCATTTGCATCGCCCGCGAGGCCCAGATTTGCGGCGTGAGGTCCGACAGGTTGATGATCCCCACCAGCGTGCATGCTCCGCCCGCCGCCACGGCCGCCGCCAGAAGGGCCGCCGACCAGCCGATGAGCCGCGGAAGCGAGAGGGTTGCTCGCACGCCTTCGTCACGTCCGGTCTTTTCGTCGGGGGCGATCAAGTGTTGGGGCCCTCTTTGGCCGACGAGGCAGATGAACTGGCAGGCTGGGTCGTCGCGGCGGTGCTGGCAGGCTCGCCGTGGATCATCGCCGCCAGCTTCGGAAGCAGCCTGGCCAGGTTCGGGCCGGGGATCGACCAGTCCGGATCGCTGACGATGTACACCTGCCCAGCCGCCGTGGCCGGGATGTCCTTCCACCGCATCCAGTATGCCTTTGCCGCCGCCTCCCTGCCCGGCGAGACCTGGCAGATCAGCACATCGGGGCGAACCGCGATTATCGCCTCGATCTGCGCCGGCCGCCATATCGTCTGCCCGGAGATGGCGGCGCCGACGTTCACTCCCCCCGCCGAGGCAATCATGTCCGCCACGAACGTGCCGGCCCCCGCCGCCGTCGGGCGGTCCGTGCCCATCACGAAGATCGTCCGCTTGCGAGGCAAGAGCCGGACGCGCTGCTCGACGGCCTGGACAGCCTGGTTGAAAGCGTCAGCCTTCCGGCGGGCGACCTTCTCGCAGCCCAGCTCCTGCCCGATTTTAAGCATGGCCGCGGGGATGTCGCTTAGCGACTCGATTTTCAGGGGAACCACCTTGACGTGGCTGTCAACGTCCAGCACGCCCTGGAACTTGGCGGGCGCGGTCTGGGTGAGAATCACGTCCGGGCGGACCGCCAGGATCGCCTCGCTGCTGATAGAAAGCGCATCGCCGATCCTCGGCCGCTCTGCCCCGGCGGGCAGTTCGCAGAAGCGAGTTACGCCAACCACCCGCTCGCCGAGGCCCATGTCGAACATCATCTGCGTGGTGGCGGGGGAAAAGCTCACCACCCGCTTGGGGCCGCCGGAGTTGGCGTGGCGGGACTGGCCGCAGGATGCAAGCAGGCCGGCCGCCGCCAGCAGGCAGATCGCCCCAAGGCGTCGGATCGTCATCATGCTAAAGCACCTCCCGCATCGCCTTGGGGATTCGTTCGATCACGTCGGTGGCGATCATGGCGGGCTGGGTGAGGTCGGCGGCGGCGAGGTCGCCGGCCCGGCCATGGACGTGGGCCGCCATCGCGGCGGCGTCGAAGGGTTCCATGCCCTGGGCCAGCAGGGCCGCGACCAGGCCGGTCAGCACATCGCCCGCCCCGCCGGTGGCCATGCCGGGGTTGCCGGTGGTGTTGATCCGCACGCGCCGGCCGTCGGTTATCACGGTGCCGGCGCCCTTGAGCAGCAGCACCAGCGGCCCGGCGCCCGCGGGCGCGGCCGACGACCACTGGCGGGCGGCAGCAACGGCTGAGGCCTGGCGGGCGGACTGGATTTCGGGGACCGATTTACCGGTCAGCCGGGCCAATTCGCCCGAATGCGGCGTGAGCACCAGCGGGCATCGTCGGCGTGCGGCCCAGCCGTCGATCTTCGCGAGGTTGTTCAGCCCGTCGGCATCGAGCACGAGCGGCTTGTCCTGCTCGATTGCCGCCAGGACGAGGTCCTGCTGGCGCCGTCCGGCGCCCATTCCCGGCCCGACGGCCAGGACGGTGGCGGCCTTGGCGGCCTCGGCGAACTCCCTGGCGGCGGTCTTGGCTAGTTGCCCATCGGGCCCGCACGAAAGCGGCACGGACGTTGCGCACGGGCAGATCGCGGCCGAGAAAAGCTGGATGACCTCCGGCGCGGCGATCGTTGCCAGCCCCGCCCCGCCCCGCAGGGCGGCGGCAGCCGCCAGGGCCGGCGCGCCGATCATCCCTCGCGACCCGCCGACGACCAGCACGTGCCCGTAGTTGCCCTTATGCCCGTCGATTCGCCGCGGTGGCAGCTTTGGCAGATGCTCGATGCGATCAATTCCGTCCATGTCGATCATGTCGCCCGATTCCCGATAACTGCGTCTTGTGTCTTATGCCTTATCCGCCGCACCTGCCATCTGAAGCACGCACTCGGTGTCGCACCTGCTCGCTGAAGGCAGGTACGTCTTTAGCGACCTTATTCTCAGCCCCGTGAACGGGGCTAAAGGCCGGTCGCTAAACACGTACGAAGCGAACAGGCCTCTCTATCTCCAGTCCTAATTTCTTCTCCGGGTTCCTGGTTCCTTGTTCCTTGTTCCAGGTTCCGCCTTTTTGCTTTTCCCGG
>CAYOBS010000403.1:0-2919 GCA_964402305.1 uncultured Planctomycetaceae bacterium
GGGTCGTCGGCGGCGCCGGCGATGGGGACAACGGCGCGGACGCGGAACTTGGCCGAGCCGGGTTCCAGTGTTCGTAGCGGCCCGAGGGTGCGGTAGGTCAGCGTGACGGTGTCGCCGGGCTTGGCGGCGAGGTCTTCGGCGAGCCAGGAGTTCAGGATGATCTCATCGTCGGACATTTCCGGCGGCACGGGGCTGGGGGGCAGGCCCGGGCGGTTGGCGTCCATTCCGGCCAGGATGCAGTATGGCGCGGCCCGGCCGGCGAGGCGGACCTCATCGACGAAGTATGCAAGCACGCCGGCAGCGTGGTCGACGGCCAGGGCGGCCCGGCCGACGTCGCTATCGAGGAACACCCGGGCGGTGCGAAGCTCGCTCACGCCGGCGCCGAGGTCGCGGAGTTGGAGCCCAGCGTCGGCCAGGCGGAAGTTTTTTCGCAGGGCGGCGTCGGCCTGGGCGACAGTTGGGGCGTCAGCCCTGCCCGCCGCCCCGCCCACAAGCAGCACGTTGGCCTTGCCATAAAGTTTGACCGCCCGCTGGAGTGTCGCAAGCCGCACGAACGCCGTTTGCGGGGCAAGCTGGTTGGCTCGCAGGCTGAACCGGCCGAAGCGCGAGTCGTCGATGATCGCACGGACGGTTGCGCGGATTGCGGCGACGGCATCGCGGTCGGTCGAGAGCGGGGCCTCGCGCGGTAGGCCCGAGGGAACCGGCACGCGGAGAATCACCACGTCGCCGACGCCCGCGCCGAGCTGGCGGGCCAGGTGGTCGTTTATCACCGCCTCGTCGGGCGCCGCCCCGGCGAGCGGGTCAGCCACGCCGCCGATGGCCCAGAATCGCTCATCGGCGCCGACGACCTGCACGTTGTTGGCCAGGCCGGCGGAGTCGGGAGTCTTGGCCGAGCCGTCCAGCAGCAGCAGCGGCGCAAGAGGCGCGTGCAGGTCCGCCTGCATGGCGGCCGCCAAGCCTGTTTGCGGTGTGCCCGCGGCGTCTTCGGGAGAATAACGCCTTACGGCGTCACTACGAACGCTCCGCGTGCGCTTGGATCGTGCCTCTGGCGTTTGTAGTGTGCCCGTAAGGGCATATTCTTCTTCGACACGGGACAGAGGATAACGCCTTACGGCGTCACTACGAACGGACTCGGCGCGGAAGAATCGGTCCGCCGACGACATGGCGAGGGAGATGTTGCCCAACCTCTCTATTGCCCGCACGCGGAGCGTGTATCGCACGCAGTCGCCGACGACCAGCGCGCCGACGAGCACAGCCGTCGCCACGGCGGCGCCTGCCGCGACGCCCAGGTGCGTCCGCCAGTAGTACGCGGCACCGCGGAGGATGAGCTTGAGGGCGTTCATGCGATTGCCTGCGGCTCCGTGAGTTTGCCGCCCCGCAGCTCGAGCCGGCGCCCCATGAGCCCGGCCAGGTCGAGCGAGTGGGTCACGACGATGAGCGTGACGGACTCGTCGCGGTTGAGCTCGACCAGCAGCCGGCCGAGCTCATCGGCGGAGGTGCGGTCCAGCGAGCCGGTCGGCTCATCGGCCAGCACCAGCCGGGGCGAGTTGATCAGCGCCCGCACCACGGCGGCCCGCTGGCACTCGCCGCCGGAAAGCTGCCCCGGGCGGTGGTGCAGACGCTGCGAAAGCCCGACGCGCTTGAGCAGCCTCAGCGCCTCGGCCTGGGCCTGGGCGCCAGTTCGCGGCCCGCCTGCGGCCAGGGTCGGCAGCAGAACATTCTCGAGGATCGTACACTGCGGCAGCAGGTGGTGGAGTTGGAAGATGAAGCCGATCTGCCGGCCGCGGACGGCGGCGAGCTGCCTGTCGGTCATCGTGGAGAGGTCCTGCCCAGCCAGGAGGACCTTGCCGGACGTCGGCCTGTCCAGCGCGGCGATGATGTTCAGCAGCGTGCTCTTGCCGCACCCGCTTGGCCCGACGATCGCCAGCGACTCACCCGCCGAGACGCGAAGGTCCAGCCCGTCAAGCACTCTCGGCCCGGCGGCGCCCGCCACGCCGGGATAAGCCTTGCCGACCCCGACAAGCTCCAGCAGCAATCCGTTTTCGGTCATAGGTAACTCCAATTCATTCTACCGCAGAGGCACAGAGGGGAATGCTCAATGCTCAATGTTCAATGCTCAAGGAAAACGAAACATCGCGTTTGTTGCGTACGAATCTCCCCTAGTCGGGCATTGGACATTGAACATTGGACATTGAACATTGGACATTGGACATTGAACATTAAACACTTCCTCTGTGCCTCTGCGCCTCTGCAGTTGCATTTGCCACGCCGAGTTCGCGGCAGAGGGTTTCCACCTTGCGGGCCATGGACTGCGGGGAGAAGTCCTCGATTACGGCTTTTCGCCCGGCCTGGCCCAGGGCCGCGGCACGGGCCGGGTCGCCGAGCAGTTCGGCGAGCTTGTCGGCCAGGTCGGCCGGGGCGTTAGGCTCGTGCAGCAGTCCGCCTCCGGTGGCGGCGATGAGTTCGGGAAACGCCCCGTGGGCGGGCAGCACCACCGGCACGGCGCAGGCGAGGCTTTCCAGCACGAAGAAGCCGAAGGCCTCGCCCTGCCTGGTCGGCACGGAAAGCACGCTGCACGACTGGAGAAAATCGAGTTTGCGGTCGGGGCGGAAGTCTTGGGCGAACTTAGCCGCGGCCGAGAGCCCCGCCTGGTCGAGCCGGCGGCGGACCTGGCGAACGAAGGGCTCATCGGCCTCGGTGGCCCCGCCGAAGACTCGCAGGCGGACATCGTTGAACCCGCCGCGTCGCCGCAGAAGCACGAATGCCTCGGCGAGGATATCCAGACCCTTGCCTGCGGTCATCTGCGACATGAACCCAACCGTCCTGGCCGCGGGCGGCGCCGAGGCCGGGGCAAGGCCGGCCGGGTCGATGGCGTTATGAATCACGTGGAATCGCTCGCCCGGCAGGGCCAGCCGCTGC
>CAYOBS010000404.1:0-2916 GCA_964402305.1 uncultured Planctomycetaceae bacterium
GCCCTAACCTCTTGTCCCATTCGAATCTTGCGGCGTATAGTGCCGAGAGGGTATATGGTTCAAATAGCCCCGCGACTTGCGAACCCCGCAGGGCGTTTAATCCGTAGATAGTTCGCCGTCCCGCATCCCGGCCACCCGCGGCCTGGACCAGGGCGCAGGGCAGTCCGGGCCGTGTGGACGGCATCCGGCGGAAAGGTCTTGAAACTGATGTGTTTGAGTAGATGCAAGCTTATCCTCGGCGCAGCGGTCGTGCTGGTTTGCCTTTGGAGTCCCGCGTGGTCTGCCGGCGGCGAGAAAATTCCCTCGCCCAACTGGCCGGGCTGGCGAGGCCCGACGCACGACGGGCAATGCGCGGATATCCCCGCGGCCATGCCGGAGCTCAAACTGCTCTGGAAACAGCGAATGGCGGGCCGGTGCGACGCCGGCCTGGCCGCCGCCGACGGCGTGGTGGTCGCCCCGGACAGCGATGGCAGGCGGAACGACTACTACTGGTGCTTCGATGCCGCCACCGGCAAGGAACTTTGGACCGCCAAGGTCGCCAACGGGCGACAGATGGCCTACAGTTCGGCCCCGCGGGCCACGCCCTGCATCTACAGGGGCAAGGTCATAACCATCGGCGCATTCGGCGACGTGCATTGCTACGACCTCAAGACCGGCAAGAGCATCTGGGAGAAGAACTACCGCAAGGACTTCGGCGCGGGCAACAAACCGCCGGAGTGGGGATACGCCGTCGCGCCGCTCATCGTCGACGACAAGCTGATCCTCATGCCCGGCGACCTTGTGGCGCTGGACCCCAACACCGGCAAGACGCTCTGGCGGGCCAAGACCGCCGGGCCAAACTACTCCGCATTCGCCGTCGCCACCGTCGGACCGGTGCGGGAAATAATCGGTTACGACGCCAACAACGTCGGCGGCTGGGATATAGCCGACGGTAAGCGGCTCTGGTCCATGCCGGTCGACAACTCCAAAAACTACATCGTGCCCTCGCCGGTCGTGTTTGGCCGGATGCTGCTGCTGGCGACGGAATCCGAGAAGGCCCGGCTTTACAATTTCGCCGCCGACGGCACAATCGACACCGTTCCGCTGGGCGAAAACCGCGACCTGCGCCCCGAGATAGCCACGCCGACTCTCCAGGGCGGCCTGGTCCTGGGCGTGTCCATGGGCTTGATCTGCCTGGACCCCAACGACAAACTCAAGACGCTGTGGATTCAGGACAAGGAAGATGCGTTCAAGGGCATGGCCCACATCGTCGCGACGAGCGGCCGCGCGATGGTCTTCGGCGACAGGGGCGAGATGGTGATGATCCGCGCCACGCGGGAAAAGTGCGAGATTCTCGGCCGGGCCAAACTCTGCGGCGGGCAGGAAAAGGGCGCGGTGGTCTGGTCTCATCCAGCCATCGCATCCGGCGTGATTTTCATCCGCGACGAGAAGTACCTTTACGCCTGGCGGATGCTGCCAGCCAAGGACGGCAAGTAAAACCCAAGGAGCTTCTGTATGGCTAGCGTGGTTCTCGACAAGGTGTGCAAGACCTTCCCCGGAGGCGTCCAGGCCGTCAGGAACGTGGACCTGTGCATCGGCGAGGCGGAGTTCATCGTCCTTGTGGGCCCGTCGGGCTGCGGCAAGAGCACCACCCTTCGCATGGTGGCCGGGCTGGAGGAGATAACCAGCGGCACGATCACGATCGGCCAGACGGTGGTCAACAACGTCCCGCCGAAGGACCGCGACATCGCCATGGTCTTCCAGAACTACGCGCTGTACCCGCACATGACGGTCTACAAGAACATGGCCTTCGCGCTGAAGCTGCGGCGGATGCCCCGCGCGGAGATCGACCGTCGCGTCCGCGGCGCCGCGGCGATACTTGGAATCGCCGACCTGCTGGACCGCAAGCCCAAGGCCCTGTCGGGCGGGCAGCGGCAGCGGGTGGCGGTCGGGCGGGCCATTGTCCGCCAGCCCAAGGCGTTCCTGTTCGACGAGCCGCTGTCGAACCTCGACGCCAAGCTCCGCGTGGAAATGCGGGCCGAGCTCAAACGCCTCCACCAGCGGCTCGCCACCACCACCATCTACGTGACCCACGACCAGGAGGAGGCCATGACCCTCGGCGACCGCATCGTGGTGATGAGGGACGGCCTGGTCCATCAGTGCGGCGCGCCGCTGGAAGTCTACAACTGCCCCCAAAACCGCTTCGTGGCCGGCTTCGTCGGAACGCCGCCGATGAACTTCTTGACCGGCACGCTGACACCCGACGACGGCAACCTGTACTTCGACGAAGGCAGCGTCCGCATTCGCCTTGTAGGCCCGCAGGCCGCGGCTCTGGCGGGCAGGGCGGGGCAGGAGGTGGTCCTGGGCGTCCGCCCGGAGGCCATGAGCCTCACCGGCGATGGCCGGTTCGCCGGCTCCGAAAACGTCCTTCCGGTCCAGGTAGCGGTCGTCGAGCCGCTGGGCGAGAAGATGGACCTCTTCGCGTCCTGCCCGAGGCACCCCCACGTCGTCGCCCGCGTCGACGCCCGCACCGACGTCCATGCCGACCAGTCGCTCCAACTCCACCTGGACATGAGGAAGACTCACGTCTTCGAGCCCGGCCCGGCTGGGGCGAACTTGGTAGCCGGTAGCCGGGAAAGGAAAACGGCGGAACCAGGTAATAGGAACCCGGAACCCGGCAGAAGCAAACAGCGGAACCTGTAAGAGAAAAGCGGAACCCGGAGCCTGGAACCAGAATGAACAGCGGAAGCCGGTTTTTGATTCTGCCGTTTCTGCTTGTCCGAGTTCCGGGTTCCGCCGTTTCTGCTGTTCCGGGTTCCGAGTTCCCGGTTCCGGGTTCCGCCGTTTCTTCTGTTCCGGGTTCCGCCGTTTCTTCTGTTCCGGGTTCCAGGTTCCAGGTTCCGGGTTCCAGGTTCCAGGTTCCGGGTTCCAGGTTCC
>CAYOBS010000405.1:0-2913 GCA_964402305.1 uncultured Planctomycetaceae bacterium
TGATGCTGCTGGGCGACCACGCGTGGGTATCCGACGATCGCTCCCGGCCAAGCGCCGCGCAGGTCGTCGACGCCTACACCGAGCACCGCGGCGCGGCCATGGTCGGCATGCAGGTCGTCCAGGCCGAGATGCTGCCGTCGGTGGGCGCCGCCCGCGGACGGCTCGTCAAGGACCACGTCTACGTCTGCGAGGACATTATCGAGAAGCCCCCAGCCGCGGTGGCCAAACAGCGGCTCGTATGCGCGGACCTCGGGCCGGGAAAATACCTCGCCCACAATGGAATATACCTCTTCTCGCCGGAGATCTTCGACTGCCTCCGCGAGCTTTCCCGCGCCTACCGCCAGGCCGGGGAGGAACTCCAGCTTACCAGCGCCCAGCAATTGCTGCTGAAGCGGCACCCGCAGGACTATTTCCTGATCCACGTGGCCGGGCGATGCATGGACTGCGGCAGCCCGGCTGGGTACGCCGAAGCCTTTGATGCCATCCGCAAAGCACCGTGCAGGACGTGAGGGCGCCTTTCGGCGCAAATTCCAAATCACAAGCACCAAATTACAAACAAGTTCCAAACGGCAAATTCCAAATCACAAACTACACCGGCTGGCTCCTGTTTGCCTTTGTTGCTTGCGTTTGGAATTTGCTGTTTTGCTGTTTGGTTCTTGTTTGTAATTTGGTGCTTGTGATTTGGTGCTTAACAACAGGCAGACGCCAAGTGCATCCCGGCGTGCTGAAATGCGCCACCTGAAGCCTGAGGTCTGAAGCCTGAAGCCTGAAGCCTGTTTCCTTCGCTTGCGGGCATTGCCGCGGCGCGGCATCTGTCGTATATTGGCGGGCTGCGTATATGGACTGATTCAGGCAGGAGCGGAACATGAAGGTCTGGTTGAACGGCAGCCTGGTGGATTCGCCCGAAGCGTCGGTTTCGGTGTTCGACCACGGCGTGCTTTACGGCGACGGCGTGTTCGAGGGGATCCGCATTTACGGCGGGCGGATCTTCGAGTGCGAGGCGCACGTCGAGCGGCTGTTCAGCTCGGCAAGGCTCATTCGCCTGGCGATCCCGTACACCAAGCAGGAGATCGTCGAGGCGATGAACGAGACAGTCCGCGCCAACGCCCTGACTGCCGGCGGGTACATCCGCCTGGTCGTCACGCGCGGCGCCGGCACGCTGGGGCTCAGCCCGTTCAAGTGCTCGACGCCCGGCGTGTTCGTCATCGCCGACCAGATAGCGCTGTACCCCCAGGAGATGTACGACGACGGCATGACGGTCATCATCGCAAAGACCGTCCGCACAAGTCCGCGGATGCTCAACCCGGCCATCAAGAGCCTCAACTACCTCAACAACATCCTGGCCAAGATAGAGGCCATCGACGCCGGCGTCGGCGAGGCGATCATGCTCAACCAGGCGGGACTCGTCGCCGAATGCACGGGCGACAACATCTTTATCGTCGAGACAGGCAAGCTCGTAACCCCGCCCCTCTCGGCGGGAATCCTGCCCGGGATCACCAGGAGCGTCGTGCTTCGCCTTGCGGCAAAGCTCGGCCTGCCCGCGGCCGAGCAGGAGGTCTCCGTCAAGCGCCTGCTTGGCGCGGGCGAGTGCTTCCTGACCGGCACGGCCGCCGAGGTCATCTCGGTTACGAAGATCGACGGCCAGGCCATCGGCGACGGGGCCGTCGGGCCGGTGACGCAAAAACTTCACGCCGCGTTCCACGATTACATAAAGAGCAACGATTGGTGACGTAGCATGGGCATCTTGCCCATGATGTAACACAGAGCAGGGCCAAGATGGCCCTGCGACCTGCCTGCGGCAGGCAGACTCACGGGCAAGATGCCCGTGCTACGGTGAACCCAACAGGAGTTCCGATGCCCGCGAAAGTGACGTTCGCCTCGGCCAGGCCGAAGGAATTGAGAAGCGACGCGACCCTGCCGAAGCTGCTGGACAGGATGCTCGCCAAGTGGCAGTTCAAGAAACGCTTCGACGGCAAGACGGTCGCGATAAAAATGCACCTTGGCTTCGGCGTGGGCTACTCGACGATCCCGCCGCTGATCGTCGCCCGCGTGGTCCAGGCCGTCAAGGACGCCGGCGGCAAGCCCTTCATCACCGACGTGCCCCACGCCATCGCCACGGCGAAGGATCGCGGGTACACGGCCGAGGTGCTCGGCGCGCCGATCATCTCGGCGGCCGGGCAGACCGACAAGTACGTTTGCACGCGCAAGATCAACTACCGGACGCTCAAGCAGGTCGGCATCGGCGGGGCCATTGCCGACGCCGAGGCGATGATCGTGCTGAGCCACGGCAAGGGTCACGGCCACAGCGGCTTCGGCGGGGCGATCAAGAACATCGCGATGGGCTGCGTGGACGGCAAGACTCGCGGCGGCATACACCGGCTGATGAGCGCGGCCTTCGAGTGGGACGCCGCCAAGTGTACCGGCTGCCTGCTTTGCCGCGACAACTGCCCCAACAACGCGATCACGTTCAAGGACGGCAAGATCAACATCTCCGACCACGCCTGCAAATACTGCATGCACTGCCAGCTCGCCTGCCCGGCCAAGGCCATAACCATCGACCAGCGCGGGTACGGCTACTTCCAGCGCGGCATGGCCCTGGCGACCAAGCAGTGCCTGGACACCTTCGAGGCCGGGCGGGTGTTCTACATCACCAGCCTGCTGCACGTTACGCCGTTCTGCGACTGCTGGGGCTTCACCACGCCGGCAATCGTGCCGGACATCGGCATATTGGCCTCCGACGACATCGTGGCCATAGAGTCAGCCGCGCTGGACCTGATCAAGGCCGAGGACTTCATCCCCGGCAGCCTGCCGGCGCCGCTGAAGCGATCCGGCAACGGGCACCTGCTCCACCAGATCCACGGCAAGGACCCGTACATCCAGGTCGAGCAGTGCATCGCCGTCGGCCTGGGCCAG
>CAYOBS010000406.1:0-2899 GCA_964402305.1 uncultured Planctomycetaceae bacterium
AGCGAGAGTTGAACATCCTGTTCACCTGTGCCGGGCGCCGCGTCGCGCTGCTGCACGCTTTCCGCCGAGCCATGGCCAAGCTGGACGTCACAGGCAAGCTGGTGGCTGTCGACAGGACCTTCGCCAGTTCGGCATACCACGCGGCCGACGTGGGCGAGGTTACCCCGCCGGTGGGGCGAATCGAATACATACCGGCCTTGCTGGACCTGGTGGCCAAGCACCGCATCGGGCTGGTTGTCCCGCTTACCGACGTTGACCTGCGCAGCCTCGGGCGGCAAAGGCAGCGATTCACCGACGCGGGCGCCGCTGTCATGATCGGCGACGAGGCCGACGTCCGCCTGTGCCGCGACAAGATGCGGACCAACGAGCTTTTCGGCCGGGCCGGACTGGGAACCATCAAGACGGTCCTGCTGAAGGAGTTTTACGAGGAGCCGTTCTATCCGTGCTTCGTCAAGCCGATTCGCGGCTCGGCCGGGATCGCCACCGGGGTCATCCGCAACGAGCGGGAACTCCGCGTACACGTGGCGACGTACGGCGACTTGCTTCTGGTGCAGGAGTACGTGCCGGGCCAGGAATACACCATAGACATTTACCGCGACCGCCAGGGCATCGTCCGCTGCGTCGTTCCGCGCCAGCGTCTGGCCGTGCGGGCGGGCGAGGTCTCCAAGGGCGTCACCGTCAAAGACCAGGAACTCATTGACGCATCGGTGAAACTGGCCGGGCTGCTGGGAAGCATATGGGGCGTGTTCTGCGCCCAGTGCCGCCGCCAGGAAGGGGGCAGGCCGCGGTTCTTCGAGGTCAACCCGAGGTTCGGCGGCGGCGCGCCGCTGAGCATCGCAGCCGGGGCCGACCTGCCGCTCTACCTCCTCCAGGAAGTCCTCGGCCTGCCCATTACCGCCCGGATCGGCGACTTCACCGACCACCTGCTCATGCTCCGCTACGACGATGCCGTCTTCGTTAAGGTCGAAGACTGCAAGAAACTGCCCGGCTACGACACGCCAAGCTTCCAATGAGCCCCACTATCCAGGCCGTCGTGTTCGATCTCGACGATACGCTCTACGCCGAGCGGGATTACGTTCGCGGCGGATACCGGGCGGTGGCTGCTCACCTCGGCAAAGCCCTCGGCCGCGACGAGGCGTTCGAGGACTGGCTCTGGCAAAGATTCCAGGCCGGGCAGGCAAGCGGGGCGTTTGACGCACTCAACGAGTACTTCGGCCTCGGCCTGGATGTCGGGGCAATCGCCGCCCTGGTCGATGTGTACCGCAACCACTCGCCCGACATCCGCCCCCGGCCTGGGGCCGTCGAGGTCCTGCGCCGGCTGCGCCGGCGATGCCGTCTGGGGCTGCTCAGCGACGGCTTTCTGCCCGCCCAGCGACTCAAGCTAGACGCCCTGGGAATCGCCCCGATGCTCGACGCGGTGGTGATGACCGAGGAGATGGGCCGGCAGTGCTGGAAGCCCGCCCCCGACGGCTTCGAGGCCATCAGGGCCATGCTCGCCACGGCCCGCGAGGCCTGCGCATACGTGGCCGACAACCCCGCCAAGGACTTCTTAGCTCCCAACCGCCTGGGCTGGCGCAGCGTGCAGTTGCTCTGCCCCCTGCAAATCCACTCCGCCAACGCCGCCCCGAAAGGCGGCCAGCCCCAGGTTGTCATCGGGTCGCTGGAAGAACTTGACTCGCTATTGGTCCCATGAGTCCTATAGGACCTATGAGACCTATAAGACCTATGAGTTGTCCGCCAACCGCCCCGTCGTCAGAAACTCGTGGCACACCGGCGCCGTCACCTTCTTGCCCGTCACCGACGTGAACGTCACCTTTCCGGGCGCGAAGCTCGCCGTCCGCACGCACTCGAAGCCCTTGGGCACCTTCACCACGCCCTGGATGTGGTTCACGACCGTCGGGCGGGACTTGGAAAGCTTCACCACCGTCGCAATGCCCATGGCGCTTAGCTGATTGCGCCCGGCTGACTCAGCCGCGGTGTTGGCGAAGTACGCGCAGACATCCTCCAGCCCCAGGCATCGGTTCCGCCCGTTCCAGGGCGAACTGTGGCGCCCGCGATTGGCGATCCAAAGCAGCGTCGCCGGCAGCATGGCCGGGTCCTTCAGCGAAAACCACAGGAAGCCCTCATCCTGCACCGTCGCCGTCGTCCAGGCCGGGCTCTCGGCGCTGCGCGCCCAGAGGCCCAGCAGGTCGGTAAAGCCCATCCGCACGGGATGCCGCGAGCAGTCCCCGAAGGCGGGGTCCTTCCACACCAGCGGCACCTTGTCCAGGCGGGTGAACTTGCGGTTGGTCGCCAGCGACTGGTAATGCCCGATGGCAGGGTCGCCGAAGGGCGTGGGGTTGGTCATGCCCAGCTTGAACGGGCTGGTCGCCACGCGAAGCGCGCCGGGCGAGTCCGGCAAGGCCAGCATCGCGTGATGGCCCAGCGGCGCCGGCGCCGAAAAGCCCTCCAGCACGTGCTGGCAGTAGACGACGTTGTGCCCATCGACCAGGCTCAGCCGCTTGGTGACCTTGCCGGGCATGGCGCTGGTCCGCATCGTCATCGTCAGCCGAGCCACGCGGCCATCGACGGCGACGCCGCCCATCGTCCACTTGCCGGTGGCAGGCTCGCCGTGGCAGATGTGCCGCACCCCGCGCCAGACGCCCGGCGCGCCGAACGGCATGCAGAAGAAGTCGCCCCGCAGCGGCCTCAGCACCGGCTCGTCGAGCTTGACCTTCTCGCCCTGCCACGGCGAGATGTAGTAAGGCTGAACCCGACTGGCCGAGTCGCGATGAAACGTCACCGGCGCCATGTGCCCGCCGAGCTCCGTCACCGCCAACTCGACCTGCCCGTTGGCCAGAACCCACGACGCCTGACCCGCGATAACCCTGCTTTTGGCCTTCATTCCGCAATCTCCTTG
>CAYOBS010000407.1:0-2888 GCA_964402305.1 uncultured Planctomycetaceae bacterium
GGCGTCCCGCCCGCCGCGGAGCGATTCTACGTTGGGCAGGTCGTCGATTCCGTTGAGGCCGAAGACCTCCAGGAACTGCCGCGTGGTGCCATATAGCATCGGCCTGCCAAGCACTTCCGCCCGCCCGATGATCTTGACGAGGTTCTTGTCCATAAGGCCGCGAAGCATCTCGCCGCTGGCGACGCCGCGGACGGCCTCGATGTCGGCCCGCAGGATCGGCTGGCGGTACGCGACGATCGCCAGGGTCTCCATCGCGGCCTGCGAGAGCCTGGAGTCGCTCTTGTTCTTGAACAGCCGGGCGATCACGTCGTGGTATTCCGGCTTGGTGAGCATCTGGTAGCCGCCGGCAATAGGCTCGATGCAAAACGCGCAGCCCATCCGGTCGTAACGCTCGTTGAGTTGGGCGACGGCCTGCTTGACCTGCCCCCGGCCCGGCAACTCGCCCACCAGGGCGATCTTTGCCGCCGAGAGCGGACTGTCGGTGGCAAACAGGATGGCCTCGACGGTGGCGGCGATTTCGCGCTCGGCCGCCGCGTCGGCCGGAGCGGATGCGCCCGGCTCGTCGGCGTTGTCGGCGTCGTCAGCGTCGTCAGCGTCGTCGTCGGCATCGTCAGCATCGTCGGCGCCGGCGGCGTCGCCGACGTCGTCGGCGCCGGCCTCGTGGGCGCCGTGGCTGGAAACATCCGGTTTCACGGCCTCATCCGCATCGGCCCCATCGGCATCGGCTTGGTTATCGGCTAGCCCGGCCTGCTCATCCGCCGCCGCAACCGCGGCCGAGTCCGCTGCTTCCCGGTCTTGCACATCTTCCTGCTTGTCCAGCGCATCTTCCATCGCACACCTTCACTCGATCAGAGCATCCGTACCCGCCACCCGGGCCGCGCCCGGCATGCAAGCCGTAGAGCATACCCAAACGCCGCCCGCCGGGGAAGTGGGAACCGAGGAGGCAGGCAATTGCGGATTGCGTCCCGGCGCGCCGGGAGCGGATTGCGGATTTCCTCCGACGGGATTGGCTCCACGTTGCCCGCTTTTCCCGGTTCCGGGTTCCAGGTTCCTAATCACGCCGTTGGAATTCTCCCGGCTACCTCTGGCACGGCGTATAGAAATGTTCCGGCGGGCGTCCCAAGGTGTTGGTCATCTCGCCGATATTCTCGATGCGGCAGGTGATCCGCCGGCCGGCGGAAAGGAGCTTGCCGGTTGCTATCCCAACGCCCGACGGCGTGCCGGTGGCGATCACGTCGCCGGGCACGAGCGTCATAAGATGGCTGCAAAACGACACGATTTCCAGGACGCTGAAGATCATGTTGCGGGTGTTGGACTTCTGGCGGACCTCGCCGTCAACTCGCAGTTCGAGGTCGAGGTCCTGCGGGTCGCCGATCTCGCCGGGCGTTACCAGCCACGGGCCAAGCGGGCAGAACCCATCGGCCCACTTGCCGTGCAGCCAGTCGAAGAAGTCGTCCTTGGGCCTCTTTGCCCGGCCGGCGGAGTGGGTGGCCGTTCGAGCGGAAATATCGTTGGCGATTGTGTAGCCCGCGATGCACGCGGCGGCGTCGGCGGGGGCGATGCGGCGGGCGGTCCGGCCGATGACTACGGCGAGTTCGATCTCGTGGTCGATATCGCGGCTGAAGTCGCACCAGGGAATCTCGGCGCCGGGGTCGGCGACGGCGGTGGCGGGCATGAGGAACGGCCGGGGGGTTGTGTCGCGGCGGGGATCGGCGGGCAGGTCGCCCCCGCGGTCGATCTCGCGGTGGTGCTCGGCGTAGTTGACGGCCAGGCCCAGGAGTTTTGGCGGGGCGGGGATGGGCGCCCGCAGGCGGACGTCGGCCGGCGGGATCGCCGGCGCGGCCGAGGCATCGGCAATCCCGCGTATGCGGGCGAGGGCGAGCTTTCCGGCCTGGATTGCTTCCAGCAGGGTGGCCGGGCCGTCAGGCCAGGCGGCTGGGACGTCCCGGATGCCGCGTTCGGTAACGACACCGTACGACTCCCTGCCGGCATGAACGTACGTTGCGAGTTTCATTGTTCGGAGAAGTAGTTAGTAAGAAGTAGGTAGTAGGTGGTAGGTGGTAGGGGCTCAACCCTGGCGACAGCCCTCGTCCTCGTTCTCGTTCTCGTCCTCGGCTTCTTCTTTGATCGGGCGAACGGAAGATTCATTTGTGACAGCTTCCGAGCAGCTTGCGCAGCGCGGCGTCGGCCTTGGCTCGCTGCTGGTTGCCCTGCTGGGCATGCCTGCAAGCTATTGAAACACGTCCAGCGCGTGTCGCGCCACCGCGGCGGACAGGACGAAGTCCTTCCCGCGCGACTTGCGAAACGTCTGAACGTGCCTGGCGCCGACAACTCCCAAGCCAACGATGGCGAAGCGGACGGGCCTGGTCATTTAGTCGTACTCTTCCTCCGCGCCTGTCTTGACCTTGCGGGGCAGCGGCTTGGCGGCCGACGGCGAGGCTTCTTTGGCCGCCGGCTGAGTCGTACTCATGGTCGCCGGCGTTGCCGCCGGTTGGGTCGCGGCCGGGCCGAAACGCACGACCGGAACCACCGGCTTCGGCTCAACCTTGGGGGCAGGCGCGACAAGTGGCTCAGGCTTGACTTCGATCTTGGGCGCCGGAACGACAACCGGCGATGGCTTGACCTCGATCTTGGGGACAGGCGCAACGAGCGGCGCTGGTTTCGGCTCGATCTTGGGCGCCGGAACGACAACCGGCTCGGGCTTGACCTCGATCTTGGGGACAGGCGCAACGAGCGGCGCTGGCTTCGGCTCGACCTTGGGCGCCGGGACGACAAGTGGTTCGGGCTTGACCTCGATCTTTGGCGTCGGGACGACAACCGGCGATGGCTTCGGCTCGATCTTGGGGACAGGCGCAACGAGCGGCGCTGGTTTCGGCTCGATCTTGGGC
>CAYOBS010000408.1:0-2874 GCA_964402305.1 uncultured Planctomycetaceae bacterium
GGCGGTCCGCCGCGGCGGACTGCCCGCCCGCGGCTGTAGATACTGTGATTCTAACATAAACCGGGCCGCGACTCCCAGTGGAGCCGCGGCCCGTTATTGAACCTTGCAGGATCATCGCCCGGGGGGCTTATTCCGGAAGCCTGGGTTCTTCGACGTACAGCCGCTCATCTCGCTCGGCCTGCTCGTTGATAATGATCTTCGGCTTGACGAGGATCAGCAGCGTGCGTTCGTCGCGTACGGTTGCGCGGTTGTCGAACAATCGGCTGAGGACCGGCACCTTGCTGAGGATCGGTACGCCCATTTCCCTTTCGTTCTCGCCGGAGATTTGCATGCCGCCGAGCAGGAGGGTTCCGCCGTCCGGCACCGAGACGCTGGTTTCAAGCTGCTGAGTGGCGACCGTCGGAAGCTGGATCGGCAGCGACTGCCCCGGAGTTGTCGCCGCGAGCGGCGGGTTGTTCGGGTCGAAGCCGATGTAGATCGTTATCATCTTTTCCAGGGCCGATATCTGCGGGCGGATGGTCATCAGCACGTATCGCCGGTCGGCTGACGCCGTCGCCGCGACGTCGAGGACCGCGCCGGTGGGGACGTAGTCGATGACCGGGCGGTTACCGATGGCACCCGCGCCGCCGATTCCTCCCGATCCCCCAGCTATCGGGATATACTCGCGAATGTACGCCTGCTGACTGGCGACGGTGATGTAGGCCCTCTGGCTGTTGGACAAGGTGATCCTTGGAGCGTTCAATGTCCGCGTCGAGCTGCGCGCCTGCGTGGCCTGGACCAGGAAGTCAACCTGGATGTCGTCCAGGAACGTGCCGCCCAGGCCGAAGGCCGAGTTGTTGCCCACGGCCTCGCCAATGTTGCCGCCCCTGCCAGTGGCCATGCTTGTGTTCCCGATGAACGCGGATGAATTTTGTATCGCGCCTATCGGGCTGTACTTGTTGTTGCCCGGGTAGCCGGGGCCCCACGAGGAGCCGCCATGGCCGGGAACCACCGCTCCAGTCCATGGGTCCGTCGGGTACACCGGGGGGGTCCCTGTCTTCGCCGGCTTCGAGAGGTTCGAGCCGAGGTTGAAGTAGAAGTCGAGGTCCACGCCGACGCTGTTGAGGAAGCCGGTATCGACCTGGATGAACCGCGACTCGATGAGAATCTGGATGGTCTTGGCCTCGCGGAGCTTCTCGATGAGTTCGGCCAGGGCCTGGTGGTTCTGGGCCGTCTGGGTGACGACGAGCGCCCCGCTGAAGATCTGGATGAAGCCGGGCGTCCCGGCCGTCGGACCGACCGCCAGATCGGCCCACGACTCTTTGTCGATGGCGCTGCGGATCATGGCGACGAAGTTCTCCATCAACTTCTCTTTCGTCATCTCCTTCTCGCGCTTGGCGCCTCCAGTGCCGCCCGTCTCGTCGAAGATGCCCGCGCCGCCACCGCCGCCGCCGCCGGTGCCGCCGACACTGCCCGCGGCCTGTGATGCCTGCTTCAACTCGATGCGCGGACCCTCGAAGTCCGGCACCGGCACCAGCAGGTCGCGCACATCGTATACCCGGCGGATAGGCTCCTTCGCCAGATCCGCCTTGGTGGAGATGGTCAACACCCCGCCGTCAATCACGTAGCGAAGCTCGGACTCCGGCCCGGCCGCGGCGCCGGAGCCGCTGACGTCCCGCAGCACCAGGTCCAGTGCCCGTTTGACGGTGATCTTGCGGACGTCAACGCTGACCTTCGTGGTCTGCTCGATGCCCGCGGCCGTCAGGGCGCGCCAGTTCACGTGGATGTTGGCGTCGGAGTACTCGCGGAGGAACGTTATGACATCACTGAAGTTGATGTCGGCGAAGCTAAGCCGCTCGATCTCCCGTTTAAGCTTTTCGCGAAGGGCCGCGTCGGCCTCGGTCTCGCCCGCGGCCTGGGCCTGGAACTCCTTGCGGCTCTGGCTCAACTGCTTCCAGTTGCGCGGGTAGCGGACGAGCTCGTACCACGGGATGCCCGCGTCGCGAAGATCGGCCAGAGACCTGGCCTCTTCGGTGCGATCGATGCGCGATGCCTTTACGTCCTTCTTGAGGACGCTGAACTCGGTCAGCGTCTCCTTCTCGCTGGCCGCCCAGGGATTGGCCGAGTCGACCAGCAGAATCTGTTCGGTAATTTCGAGGGCCTGGTCGTACTTCTGCTGGCTTCGCAGGGCCTTGGCCTGTTCGCTTAGAGTGGCAATCTTCCTGGCCTTGGCCTGCTGCTGCTCGATCATTCGCTGGGCCTTGCCCCGCTCGATCTCCTGGGACTCCTTGTGGACCTGGGCCTTGTTGAACGCCTCGCGCCGGCTGTTGACCTGCGCCAGCAGGTCCCGGATCCGGGCATCCTCGTTGCGGTACTCCATGGCGCCGAAGAAGCTCTTGTTTGCCTGGAGGCTGTCCAGGGCCGACCGTGCGGCCTGGTCGGCGTTGTTGTAGTCGGATTCCTTGGCCGCGGCGCCGAGGATCTCCCGGGCTCGCTGGACCTGCTTGGTGATGTCAACCAGGGCGGCCTGGCGTGCTATCTCGTTGCGCCGCTCCAGCCGGCTGAGGATGCCGGCCTCGCTGGCGCTCTTTTCGACAGCCAGCTTGGAGGAATTAGCCAGGATCTGGTCGACCTCGACGAGGTCGGGATCGAGGTCCTTGGCGGCCTGGAAGGCCGAGTTGGCCTCATTGAACTTCTTGTCGTCCAGAAGCGCCTTGCCCTTGGCCAGCAACTCGCGAGCCTTGGCCTGGCGCGCCGTCAAGCCTGCCTCTGCCGGGGCGGGCTGCGGGGCTATTGCGGGCGCCGGGGCGGGCGCGGGTGCGACGGGCGCCGGGGCGGGAGCAGGGGCGGGCGCGGGCGCGGCCTCGACGGGCGCCGGTGCCGGAGTGGGCGCGG
>CAYOBS010000409.1:0-1395 GCA_964402305.1 uncultured Planctomycetaceae bacterium
ATCGGCGAGGAGGACTTCCACGGCGACATGGACTTCAAGGTCGCCGGCACGGCCAACGGCATCACGGGCATCCAGCTCGACATGAAGGCCCGCGGGATCCCGCACGACCGCACCCGCAAGGCCCTCGAGCAGGCCAAGCAAGCCCGGCAGCACATCCTTGGCGAGATGGCCAAGTGCATCGACAAGCCGCGCCAGGAACTCAGCAAGTACGCCCCCCGGCTGCTGGTTGTGCGAATCAACCCCGAGAAGATCGGCAAGGTCATTGGCCCGGGCGGCAAGACCATCAACCGCATCCAGAGCGAGACGGGCGCGACCATCGACATCGAGGAAGACGGCACGATCTACATCGGCTGCACGTCGGCCGAGGGCGCCGAGGCGGCCCGAGCGCAGATCGAGGGCATGACGGCCGAGGCACAGGTCGGGCAGGTCTACACGGGTAGAGTCGTGTCCATAACGGACTTCGGCGCGTTCATCGAGATTCTCCCCGGCCAGGACGGCCTGTGCCACGTCAGCGAGCTCAGCGCGGAGTATGTGAAAAATGTTGCAGACGTCGTAAAACTCGGTGATACAATAGAGGTCAAGGTAATCAATATCGACGACAATGGCCGGATCAAGCTGTCCCACAAGGCCCTTATGAAGCCATCCGAAGGCTCGCAGCAAGGCGGCCAAGGCCAGCCCCCGAGTCACGGGGGTGGCCAGGGCGGCGAGCGACGCGGGGGCGGTGGCGGGCGTCGCGACGGCGGGCGTGGTGGACGCGGCGGCGGCGGTCGAGGCGGCCGGGACCGCTGAGTCGGGTTCATGTCAGGGATGATGTGCCCGCCAGGGTTTCGCGGCTTGGCGGGCCGGCGAGGCTGGCGGAATATGCCGCGTGGCTCTTGGTGAGCACGCGGAGGTGTTTTTGTTTTGTCTCGGGTTCAGATCTCCGCGACCGTATGTGTGTCGGGGCAGTTGGGGATCGTTTGTGACTCTGTCCGCCGGGTCATCGGGGGGGTTTGGGCGGCGGGGACAGGGCACGAAAGAAGGTTAGCCTCATGCCCACGGGGAAAGTGAAGTGGTTCGATCCGAAGAAGGGGTATGGTTTCATTATTGGCGACAAGGGGACGGATGTGTTTGTCCACTACACCTCGATTGTCGGCGAGGGCTTCAAGGTTCTCTACGACGGCGAGTCGGTGGACTACGAGTTGATCCAGGGCGACAAGGGATTCCAGGCTCGCAACGTCAACCACGCCGAGCCCGGCAGCCGGCAGCCTTCGGCCTGAGTTGGCGCGGCGGCAGGCGGCGCGTTCGATCCCTCCGACGGGCGGCCAGAGCACGCCGGGCAGAGTGGTTATTGTCTGTCCACCGCCCGCGACCTCAAGCACCAAACGACAAGCACCAAACCTGCCTGCCGGCAGG
>CAYOBS010000409.1:1495-2866 GCA_964402305.1 uncultured Planctomycetaceae bacterium
ACCGCCCGCGACCTCAAGCACCAAACGACAAGCACCAAACCTGCCTGCCGGCAGGTAACAAACAAGGACCAAACAGACAAAAACCAAACCTGCCTGCCGGCAGGCAGGTTTGGTGCTTGTTATTTGGTCCTTGCTTGGCCTTTGTACTTGTCCAGGCTTTTGAACTCACGATAATTCACAATCTATTCGACGCACTACGCTAGAGGCGGTTGGCTTGATGGAAAACTGGTGGCTGTTGCTGGCGGGCGCGGCAATCGCGGCCCCGGTGGGCGCTCTGGCTGTCGCCTGGGCGACCCGGCGGGCATGGCGCGATATGCGCCGACTGGCCGCCAGAAGCCGTGGCCAGGACCACCTGGCGGAGCTTGGCAGACTGGCGGGCGGACTTGCCCACGAGATCAAGAATCCCCTGTCAACCATCAACATCAACCTGCGCCTTCTCACCGAGGATCTCGCCCGCTTCGGCGACGAGCAGCACCAGCGATTGCTCCGCCGCCTCAAGGGCGTGCAGGAAGAATCCTACCGCCTCAAGACCATCCTGGACGACTTCCTCCGCTACGCCGGCAAGTACGAACTCGTCCCGGCAAGCCTGGACCTCAGGCGGATCGTCGGCGAGCTGTGCGACTTCTTCACCCCACAGGCCCAGGACGCCCACGTCGTCCTGCGAAGCTGCCTGCCCGACAAGCCCGTGATCTGCCGGATCGACGAGAACCTCTTCAAGCAGGCACTGCTTACCTCATGATAAACGCCGTGCAGGCCATGACTAACGGCGGCGAGCTGATCATCCGCGTCGCTGCCCGGCACGACAGCGGCGTCGTCGAGGTTATCGACACCGGCCCGGGCATCCCCGCCGACCAGCTCGGGCGGGTCTTCGACGTGTACTACTCGACCAAGAAACATGGAACGGGCCTGGGCCTGCCGACCAGCCGGCGGATCGTCCACGAGCACGGCGGAACCATCCGCATGGAGTCCGAGGTCGGCAAGGGCACGCGGTTCGTCATCACCATGCCACTGGACGAAGGTAGTAGCCGGTAGCCGGTGGCCGGGAAAAGCAAAAGGCGGAACCCGGAACTCGGAACATGGAACATGGTACATGGAACAGCATTTCCGTGTCCCGGGCACCCATTGCACGGAATTATCGGACGGCCCCAGTAGCCCGTAACTGGTAACCCGTAGAATGACCGCCCTGGCCCAAGAGCCAAGAGGATTTTGCAGGGATGAACGCTGATGAACGCTGATAAGACCGGAATCCTTGCCTGCTTCATCCGCGCTCATCCCGAAAGGACCGTGGGTCAGTGTTCATCTTTGCCTATTTTTGTTGACACTGTAGCATCATTATTGCGAATTCCTGGCGTTGCCGGGGCTGATTGACCG
>CAYOBS010000410.1:0-2861 GCA_964402305.1 uncultured Planctomycetaceae bacterium
TGGCATGGCGGGCAGGGTGACGGTGAATGTGGCGCCCTGGGACGGCTTGGACTGGACCTCGATCTTGCCCTGGTGCTCCTGGATGAGCTTTTTTGCCACGGCCAGGCCCAGGCCCGTTCCCTTCTGGCCCTTTGAGGAGTAGAAGGGCGTGAATATGCGGTCCAGGTGGCTGGGCGGGATGCCGCTGCCGTTGTCCATCACGCGGACGATCACGTTGCGGTGCATCGAGTCGTACTTGCTGGCGACGGTGACGGCGCCGGTTTCGTCATCGACGGCGTCCAGGGCGTTGGATATGAGGTTCAGGAACGCCTGGTGCAGCCCGGCGGAGTCGGCGGGTATCGGCGGCAGGTCGTCGAGGTCGGTCAGCAGCGCGACCTGGCGCTCGTCGGCGCGGGGGCTGACAAGCTCGACGCACTCCTTGAGCACGTGGTTCACGTTGACGTTCTCCAGCATAGGCTCGCGAGCCTTGGAGAACGCGAGCATGTTGAGGATCAAGCCGTTGATCCGCTCGATGTTCCGCTGGACGATCGGCCAGGCGGACTTGGCCTTGCCGAGGTCGTCGGCCGTGAGGCCCATCTCCACCACGTCTATGCCGGCGTCGAGGGCCTGTAGGATGTTCTTGATGTGGTGGCTCAGGAACGCCACCGTCTCGCCCGCCGCGGCGAGCCTTTCCGATTGCACGGCCGCCTGGTGCAGCTTGACGTTCTCGATGGCCAGGCCGGTCTGATAGCCGATGGCGGTCAGCAGGCGGAGCTGCTCGGTCGAGTACGTCTGCTCCGATACGCTGCAATCGATGTGGATGACGCCGAGAATCCTCTCCCGGCCGTTGATGGGCACGCAGATGGCCGAGCGGATGCCGAAGTCGTGCACGCTCTTTCCGGCGGTGAATCGCTTGTCGCTCATCGCGTTGGAGCACAGCACGCCGACTTTCTTGCTGACGACCTCGTTGATGATGGTCCGGGAGATGGGGATCTGCCCGCTTGGCACCTCCTCGCCGGCCCGTGCGGCCTCGAGGCTCAGCTCGTTGTTCGCCCCGATCAGCAGGATGTATCCCCGGTCCGCCTTGAGGATGTCGAAGGCCTTGTCGAGGGTCTTCTGGAGCAGCATGGGGACGTTGAAGGTGGACCCCAGGTCGTTCATGAGGTCGTAGAGGACGCGGATGTTCTCTATCGCCTCGGCGCCGGCCTCCGGGGTGGGGATTATGACGGAGTCCTCGTTGCTGGGCAGGGTTGCGACGATCGCGGCGTCGACGAGCGAGCCGTTCTCATCCAGGTCGATGGCGGCTTCGGTGGGCTTGCCGCCGCCGAAGACCAGCAGCGTCGCGCCGCAGCGGATCTGGTCGCCGCGGTTGACGGCCGTTGGGCGGGTGACCTTCACGCCGTTGAGGTACGTGCCGTTGGCCGAGCCGAGGTCATCAAGTGCCCACGCGCCGCCGCGGGGCACAAGTGTGGCGTGCCGGCGGGAGACCGTCCCGTCGGTGAGCTTGACGGCACAGTTGGCCCGTCCGACGATGTTCTCGCCGTCGAAGAGGTCGAACGCGCGGTCCTTATCCGCGCCCTGGATGACCAGAATAGACGCCACTATGCGACACCCGGTTAAACAAGAAAGGCAACAAACGCTCCGACATGTCCGGGCCGGTCCCGCGGCCAAAATGCCACAAACCCTCACAGCCGTCGATTATGCTACGCACAGGTTCGGCAATGGTTCGCCGCAATCCTTCCGCCGGCCAGGCAAAGGAACCACCCGTCCCGATGGGACGGTTGGAAAGATCAGGCAGAACCACCTGTGTACCACATCCATTAAGATCATACGATTGTATTCATGGCTTGTCAATGAGCCTTCCGGCAGTATGTCCGGCAGTATGTCATACCAAAGTAGTAAAGTAGTAATGTCCGGTCTTGCCAAAGTAGAGAAAACCAGGAAACCAGGGACAGCCGTGAATGGCATGAAGATAAGCGATAATGGCCGTTGATGCAATGACTTGACAAAGATGGCCTCCAGCGTGTTTGGTGATTCTGTCACAAAACGCCAGGCACGCGGAAAGGAGGCCATAAGTGGTCACCATCGCACACTGGGGCGGAATTCTCAAGCGGCAAGTTTCAGGTGGATGCGACGAGTTGTCTGAGCATTGGGCGCCCGATGACGTCGAGGCTGTCTGCCGAGAGTGTGGGCACGTCTGGCGGGATCGCTTCTGGAGTCCAGTCCTGACCATCTGGACCTTCCTGTTGCAGGTTCTGCACCACGACAGTTCCTGCCGGGCGGCCGTGGCGATGGCTCTGAGCCAGCAGGCCGCCGCGGGGCAGCGGTCGGCATCCGCCGAGGCCGAGGCGGCCGCGTGCCACATCGCCGCGCACATCTACGCCGCGAACCCCGAG
Source organism: uncultured Planctomycetaceae bacterium (assembly GCA_964402305.1). Taxonomy (GTDB): domain Bacteria; phylum Planctomycetota; class Phycisphaerae; order SM23-33; family SM23-33; genus JAUWQU01. The sequence goes on from CAYOBS010000410.1 coordinate 2,376, forward strand.
GAAGTCGTCGCCGCGATGCGCCGAGTGACCGGCACGACCGCCTCGTCCGAGACGCTCAAGGAGGCCCGGCGAATCCAAGCCCTCGCCCAGCAGGTCATCGACAAGCACAAGCCCGCTGCCGAAAAGAAGTAAAACGGAACCGGGTATTGAAAACCCGGTGTCCCGGCAAACGCATCACTCAGGCAGCGGGTCGGGGTAATGCGCACAGATCATCGTCAGTCCGTCGGGCGAGGCGGGCGGGCCGGCTACAGGTCCTTCTTCGATAGCCCCGTGTGCCTGGCGATGCGAGCCAACATTACCGGGCCGATTTCGGTACCGTCGTGAAAGGCGAAGACGAAGTCCTGCCAACCCGGCCTGGCAAGCACCTTATGTGAGCCCCCGGACTGGCGTTTGATCATCCACCCGATGCGGAGCAAGGCCGCCAACACACGCTTGGCCCTGGTGGCCGGCCAACTGCTCATGCCGGCACCCGGAATATTCCGCCCA
>CAYOBS010000411.1:0-2858 GCA_964402305.1 uncultured Planctomycetaceae bacterium
ACCGGCGGCACTTGAGGAGAAAAGGTTCCTGACCCGCCGGTGCCCTCACCGGCGGCACTTGAGGAGAAAAGGTTCCTGCTCACGTTTGTCGAAAAGCCGCCGGCGGTCAGTTTTTGAGGAGGTTGGCGACGAACTCCAAGGCGGTTTGGGCGGCCCCGAGGCTGGGCTTGTCGGCGATGCCGGGCGGATCGACCATGGCCCAGCCGTCGTAGCCAAGGGCCTTTAGCGCCTGGGCGACCGCGCCGAAGTCAACGTTTCCGGCGCCCAGCGGCACGGCGTAGTCGGGCTGGGCGCCCTCGACGATCTTCACATCCTTGAAGCGGACCATCGCCAGGTCGCTGACGCCGAGCTTCCGCAGGTCGGTGGGGGCGTCGAGCTTCCGGGCGGCGGCCACGGCGGTGTTGCAGCAGACCTTCACGTTGCCGGTCTTGCCGAGCTGGGCCAGCAGGAAGTCCTGCCGGTGGAACGGCAGCGTGCTTTCGACGACCAGAACGACGCCGGCCTCCTCGGCGTGCTCGACGAGGTCCAGCAAAGCCCCCGTGGCGCGGGTAAGCTCATCCTCGACCTCGATCATGTTCTTGCCGAAGAAGGGCAGGGTGACCATTGCCGCTCCCGCCGCGGCCGCACAGCCAAGAGCGCGGATGATGAAATCGACGTTTCGCTCGATGGTTTCAGGCCGGCCTATCAGGGCGGGCTCGTCGCGAAGGAATGTCAGGCAAAGGCTCGCGACCGCCACGCCGGAGGTCTCGGCGGCTGCTTTGAGTTGCTCGGCGTGCAGCGGACGGGTGATGGCGGCAGCCAACCCGGCCGATGGATAATCAATCTCGATTCCCTTGGCCCCCAGTTGCGCGGCCTGGCCAAAGGCCTCGGGGAGGTCTTGGGCGGGAAGTGCTTTCCGGGTGATGCCTATGCGCATGAGCCGGCCTCTTTGCCCCAGACTTGCGGGCCAAGCCAAACTCCGACCGTGCCACTCAGTGTCGTCATTTTAGTATCGTCATTCCGCGGCCCGGATCACCAGACAAATCAGCCTGCCTTGGCCGGTGTTGGCGATGGTGTGGGCTTCGCCGGGTCCCAGCTCGGCCAGTTGTCCTGCCGGCAACTGGTGCGGCTCGCTTGCGGTGAGCCTGGCTTGCCCTGAGCCTGTCGAATGGGCCGAACCACCGCCCGTGGTGAGCCTGGCCGAACCGGTGACAACGTAATACGCGCACGGTCCGGCCGCGGGGAGGCTTTTCTGGCCGGCTTCCATGCAGAGCAGGTCCACCCGGAAGGAACTGACGCGAGCCAGGTGGATGTGCTGCGGTGCGGTCGCGGCGAAGCGCACCTTCGCAATCGCGTTGACAATTTTCATGCGAGCACCTCTGCTGCCCCGCGCGGCCTGGCGACGTTGCGGGGTCCATCAAGGCCCGCTCGGCGGCCCGGCGGGGACTGGATGGAGTTCCCTGTCGAGTTCGTCCTTGAGCGAGGAATCCCTGTCGCGCATCTGGGCTTTGCCGGCCGGCAGGATGTTGATGACCTGGGGGCCGGTGTCCTTGGTCACGATGAAGCCCTGGCTGACGCTGCCGATTTGCCATGAGCACTTGGCGGGCAACTGGCTGGTCGGGATCAGAAGGTCGTACTGGAGGGTGCCCATCGGCGCCACCATGCCGGCTCCCTTTCGCCCTTCCTGCGGGGTCGTCACGTACACGTCGAGCGTGTCGCCGGTCAGGTTGAAGAACGTCAGCGACACCTGCTTGCCGCACCCGCCCAGCAGTGCCGCAGCCAGCACGAGCAACCACACTTGCCGTCCGCGAATCATGGCCATAACCATTTCTCCCACGCCTGTCAGGTCCTGTGAAATGACTCTCCAACCAAGGTATTATTGCCCGCCACGGGCGGGAAATGCAACAAAGTAGCCGGGGGGCAAAGAAGCTATGGGTCCTATAGGACCTATAGGACCTATGCAGCCCACGCCCGTGCGGAGCCTGTACCCGAAGCCTGAAGCCTGAAGCCTGCTTGCCACGCCGAAGCCTTGGCGAAGGCGGGTCCCTTTTATGACGTGGAAATTGCCGCAACGCCGGGTATTCTACAGTCATGCGCATAGCACTGGCACAACTGGACCCGGTCGTCGGCGACATTGCCGGCAACGCCGAGCGTCTCGGCGAGGCTATCGACCGCGCCGAGGCGGCCGGGGCGGACCTTGTCGTCTCGGCCGAGATGTCCGTGCTGGGCTATCCGCCCAAGGACCTGCTGCGCAAGGAGCGTTTCATCGCCGATAGCGTGGCCGCCGTCGAAAGGCTTGCCGCCCGCTGCACGAAGACCGCGGCCCTGGTGGGCTTCGTCAGGCCCACCCCCGGTGCCGGCGGCAGGCCCTTGCAGAACGCCGCGGCCCTTCTGGCTGGCGGCAAGATCCAGCTCGTACAGGTCAAGACGCTGCTTCCGACGTACGACGTGTTCGACGAGACCCGCTACTTCGAGTCCGGCGGCCCGCCCAAGTGCATAACCTTCCGCGGGCTCAAGATGGGGCTGAGCATCTGCGAGGATCTCTGGGACGCCGCCGCCCTTGGCCGGAATATCTACGGCGACGACCCCATCGGCCTGCTTGCAGCCGACGGGGCCGAGGTGGTGATAAACATGGCCGCCAGCCCGTACCAACTGGGCAAGGCCGCCCTGCGGGAGGAGCTTTTCGCCCGCCAGGCTCGCCGCGTCGGCGCGCCGATTATCTACGTCAACCAGGTCGGCGGAAACGACGAGTTGATTTTTGACGGCGGTAGTTGCGTCGTTGCCGCCGACGGGAGCGTCATCGCGCGGGCAAAGAGCTTTCAGCAGGACCTGCTCATCGTGGACCTGCCGGATCGGGAGGAGACGAAGCCGCCGCCGGC
>CAYOBS010000412.1:0-2855 GCA_964402305.1 uncultured Planctomycetaceae bacterium
TGTCGCCGGGCGGGTTAAAACCGGCCAGTAGTGGGCGGGTCAAAACCGGCCAGTAGTTCTTGTCGTTCTATACCTCACTGGGGCGATTCCTGGCAAGCTTCTTCTGGGGCGGGTTGCCTGCCAGAGCGGGGCTTCGTCGGGGCTTCCGTGGCCGGATGGTCCTTGAGCCGATAGCTGCGGCCGGTGATGGTGATGATCTCGGCATGGTGCAGGAACCGATCCAGGATCGCTGTCGCACTGGGCACGTCGCCGATGAGCTTGCCCCAGTCCTCCAGCGGCCGGTTCGAGGTCATCATCGTCGACTTCGTCTCGTACCGTCGCATGACGATCTCGAAGAGATACTCCCCTGACCGCTTGGGCAGTTGCTTAATCCCCATGTCGTCTATGATCAACAGGTCCGGCTTGAGGTAGCGGGCCAGGACCTTCTCCTGGCCCTCGAAGGCCTCATCGTGCAAAAAGTCCCGCACCACGTCGAAGATGGACCGGTACAGCACCAGCAGCCCGGCCTTGATCGCCTGGTAGCCGATGGCCTGGGCCAAATGGCTCTTTCCCGTCCCCGGCGGCCCGAGCAGCAGGACATCCTTGCACTGATGGATGAACTGACACGTGGCCAGGTCGAAGACCTGCTTCTTCTTGATCGACGGGTTGAACTGCCAGTTGAAGTCCTCCAGCGTTTTCTGTTCGCGGAAGGCCGCGGCCTTGACGCGGCGGTTTACCAGCCGATCCGAGCGGATGGCCAGTTCATCCTGGAGCACCAGTTCCAGGAACTCGGCGTGGTTGAGCCGATTGCCGGCGGCCTCCTGGAGCCGGACTTCCAATGTCTGGCTCAGGCCTGACAGACGCAACTTCTTCAAGGCGCTCTGTAACGATTCGTTCATGGCATTCCTTTCATGGCCTGCTTTGGGCAGGTTCAAGGGGTTCAAGGGCCGCGGGCTCCTGAAGAATTGATGCCCGCACAATGTGCCCGTAGTTCGACAGGTCGCGGATAATCTCGTGCTCGGTGAGGAACTCAAACTGCCCTTGCTCACCTCCGCCCCGCTTGATGAGCTCCCGGATGGCACGCAGGCGGAAGGCCCGGTGCGTAAGTGCGATCCGACATGCCCGGTCGATGCTGGCGCTGTCGTGCCGATTTGCCAAGTGTATCAGGCCCTGAAGCACCCGCAGGCCGGCCACGCCGCGATCCAGCAGCATCTCTGCCGCCCACTTTTCCGCGTTATCCCCGATCAGGCTCGCCTGCCTCAGCAGCCAGCCGGTTCCCCTCTCCAGGCCGGAGATCTTCCGGGCATCGATGTGCGGCCCCTGCGTGCTGAACTGGCCCGGCTGGCGCTGGGCATGGACGGCGATCTGCTCCAGCCGCTTGTTGTAGACCCGCACCATCCGCCCGTCCCAGCGGACCCACACCGACCGGCCCAGGTACTCCGGCGGCACCGAGTAATACGCCTTGGCCACCTCGACGTGGCCGTCGCGATTCACCCGACGCTGGCCCTCGTGGAAGAACGGGAACCTGCCCGCCGGCAAGGGCAACAGCGCCGGCTTGTCCACCTCTTGGAACATCCTGACCACCTGCCGGCGAGTCGTGCCGTGAATACGCGTGTCCGCGACGGTGGATTCCCACTGCTGGAGGTGGCGGTTCTCCTCGCCCAGGCTGCTGAATGTCCGCCCCTTGAGTGCGTTGTCCTGCACGTAGGCGATGCCGCGTTCGACCTTCCCCTTGTGGCGGGGCGTGTACGGTTTTGTGGGCATGATCACCGTGCCGTAGTGCTCGCAGAACGACTGGACCTTGGGGTTGAGCTCCGGGTCGTACCAGTCCGGGTGCTTCACCGCGGCCTTCAAGTTGTCGATCACGGTGATCTTTGGCACCCCGCCCCAATCCCAAAAGGCGTTCTCCAGGCACAGCAGGAAGTCATCCGTCGTCTGCCGTAGCACCGCCTCGCTGTATCCCTTGCGGCTGCAGCCCAGCACGGTCCGAAAGACGTGGCTCTTACAACGTCGTCCGTCAGCACCAACGATGGGCGCCCCGGTGCCGAAATCCACCTGGCACTCCTGGCCCGGCAAGCACTCCATACGGCGGAATGGAAGCGGCGTCGCCGCTCCCAACTTCCGCACGAACCGCTTGACGCTGTCATAGCCGCTGCCAAAGCCGTGGTCGCTGACAAGGTCCTGGTGAATCCGCTGGGCCGACAAGCCCTGATCCAGCTTGGCCAGGATGATCTGATGGTACGGCTCGCAGTCGCTGATCGGCCCCGACTTGCTATCCCCAGGAAGCAAGCAGGCGGCCCCGATCGAGTCGAGGCCGCCCGTGCCGTATGGCGCCGCCGCGGCGCTCGGGTTGCTTCCCAGCAGAGCCCTATCCTCCGCGACGGCGTTGCTCAGGCTATCGCCGGTTGCCGTTGGCAGTAAAGCGATAAATCCATCTTCCGTCCAAGGCTGGACCCTGGACGTGTTCCATGACCCACCCGAAGAACCCGCGGACCCGGTGGGCAGGTTACTGGCCGGGTTTGGCTCGCTCGCAGAGCCGGTGGGTAGGTTGGGCACCCCGCCCGACCCGGTGGGCGGGTTCGTGGCCGGTTTTGACCCTCCCGGACAATCAGGTCCCGGATCAGCCAATCGCAGATGCCGACCTACCGTCTCGCGGTGAATGCCCAGCTCTCGGGCGATCTGGCGGTCCGACCAGCCAGCCTTGTGCAACGTAAGTATCGAGAAAACCTTGTCCATCTTGAGATCGTTCGCCATCCTGCCGCTCCTTCCTTTCCCCGTACGGGGAAAGGAAAGAGAGTACCGATAGATGACGACCTTTCCTCAGATGGCCGGTTTTCACCTGCCCAGTCCTGGCCGGTTTTGCCCGCCCGCTGACA
>CAYOBS010000413.1:0-2847 GCA_964402305.1 uncultured Planctomycetaceae bacterium
CCGTCGAGTTCGTCGGCGAGAACGGCTCGCTGGCATTCGGCGTCGGGGAGAAGGGTTTTACCACTTGGCCCGACAGCCTGGCCGGCGCCCCGCGGGCTCGCAGGCCCGACAAGCGAAAGATCAGCGATGATGCCATAACGGACTTCCGCGACTGCATCCGCACCCGCGGCCTGCCCCTGGCTGACGCCCAGAGCGCCTGCCGGTCGGTTACCATGGCCCACCTTGCGTGCATCGCATGGTGGACCGGGCGGACCATAAAATGGGACCCGGCCAAAGAGGCGATCATCGGCGACGCATACGCCGCGCGGCTGCTGGACAGGCCCAAACGCATGCCCTGGCGGTGCTGAAGATGACCAATAGACCATTGCGGATTGTCCCGGCGCGCCGGGACGGATTGCGGATTTCCTTCTTCCGGAAGGAATGGAACTCATCTCTTGCAGTGCATGCGATACTGTCGTCGCTCTTGCTGCTTTCGGCGGCCTGCTTTGCGCAGGCAGAAACCGCCAAGCCGTCACCCCCGCGCGCCGGTGCGGAGGCGGTCAAGGCCGACGCCCAACTCGTTGCGGAGTTCAAGGCCGGCGCAGCCATCGGCGACCGCACGGATGAGCAGCTCCAGGCCGACGCGGATCGGGTGGTCAAGTTCCTGCTGGCGTCGCTCGCCGACGCCGCCGACAGCCGCTATCGCGGCGCCCAGGCCCGCGCCGACCTCGAACGGGTCTGCCTGCGGTCGATCCGCCCGGATGACGACCGCGCTCGCCGCGCCGTGTGCAAGGCGCTGGCTGAGTCGCTCGCCGGCGACGCCAACTGCCCCGCCGCGATCGCGGGCTTGGCCGTGCGCATGCTCCAGGACTACGGCGGCCCCGAGTGCGTCGAGCCGCTCGCCCGGATGCTCGCCGGCGCCGCGCCCGCCCGCCGCGAACTGGCACGCTGCGCGCTGGAGGCCATTGACGTCCCGGCCGCGGACGACAAGCTGCGCCAGGCCCTTTTCGCGGCCATCGATCAGAAGTGGCAGGTCGGGCTCATAAACTCCCTCGGCGCCCGGCAGGGCGCCGCCAGCGTCGACTGGATCGCGCGCATGCTCAAGGACCGCGACCCCGCCGTCGCGTGCGCCGCCGCCGCGGCCCTGGGGCAGATCGGCAACGCCGACGCCGTCGGGGTGCTCAACGACCTCCGCCTGCTGGCGGCCGGCGAGCTTCGGCTGGCGATCTGCGACGCGCTGCTCACCTGCGCAGACAAGGCCCAGGCCGCGGGCAACAAGGACGCGGCCCTGACGATCTGGCGGAAAATGTACGAGAATACCACGGAGGTCAAGCTGGTTCGCATCGCGGCCCTGCGGGCGATGGTCGCAACCCAGGGCCAGAAGGCGGTAGGGGTGGTCGTGGGCCTGCTGGCCGGCGGCGACCAGGCAATCAGGCCCGTGGCGATGGAGCTTGCCAGGGAGATTCCCGGCGAGCCGGCCACGCGGGCGTTTGTCGAGCTGCTGGGCAAGGCCCCCGACGATGCCGCCGCCGTGGAGATAATCGACCTTCTCGGTGCGCGGGGGGACTTGGTGGCGAGGGAGGCGATCCTGGCCAAACTGCGAGAGAAGGGAAAGTGGCGCGACGCCGTCAAGGGAGTGCTTCCCCAGGCGGTCATCCGCGCCCTGGGCGGGGTCGGCACCGAGGCCGACGCGATGCTGCTCGTCCGCCTGGCCGTCCAGGCCGGCGAGGCAGGCGCCGAGGATGGAAAACTCGCCCGGTTGAGTCTGCGCCAACTCCGCGGCGAGCAGGTCAACGCCGCCCTGCTGGCTGGTCTCGGCGAAAACGACCCCGCCGTCAGGCGCGAGGTCGTCTACGCCCTGGCTGAACGCGGCGCCGGCGAGGCCGCCACCGGGCTTCTGGGCCTGGCTGCCGACTCCGACTCCGGCGTCCGGCACGCCGCGCTGGACGCCCTTGCCAGAGTCGGCGACGAACGCGCCCTGCCGGCCCTGGTCCAATGGTTCTGCCGCGCGCCGACCGCCACCGAGGCCAGGGCCTGCGAGCGCGCCCTGGCCGGAATCTGCCAGAGAACCGAGGCCCAGGACCTCGCCGCCGCGTCAATCGCCGAGGCGCTGCCCAAGGCCGACGCCAAGGCCAAGTGCGCCCTGATGCAAGCATGCGGAAACCTCGCCGGCTCAAAGGCCCTGGAGACCCTCGCCATGGGCGTGGCCGATCCCAACGAGATCGTCCAGGAAGCCGCCCTGAAAGCCCTTGCACACTCGCCCGAGCCAGGCGCGGCCGATGTTCTGCTAAAGGTCGCCCGCACCGCCCAGAGGAAGGATCAGAAGGCCCTGGCCCTGTCCGGCTACATCCGGCTGGCACAGTACCTCAGCTTGCCGGCAGACAAGAAAATCTGGGCTTACATCCAGATAATGGACCTTGCCCAAGACCCCGCCCAGCGGAAGCTCGCCGTCAAGTGCCTCGGCGACATCCTCAGCGCCGGCGCGCTTACGCTGGCGCTGGAGAACCTGGGCAACCCCGAGCTTGCCGCCGAGGCCGAGGCGGCCGCGTGCCACATCGCCGCGCACATCTACGAAACGAACCCCGACGAAGTCGTTGCCGCGATGCGGCGAGTTACCGGCACGACCGCCTCGTCCGAGACGCTCAAGGAGGCCCGGCGAATCCAGGACCTCGCCCAGCAGGTGCTGGACAAACGCGCTGCCACCAAAGGTAGTAAGAAGTAGCCGGCAGCCGAGGGTGCCCGATAGTTCGCAGGGGCATGCATTTCAGGCCCGATGGGCCGGCAGTATTTGGCCGGGGAAATAGGGACGCTGACGAATGGCATGAAGATAAGGAGTAAGTTATTGTTACACCGTCGGTTATGCATAAG
>CAYOBS010000414.1:0-2844 GCA_964402305.1 uncultured Planctomycetaceae bacterium
TAGCCTGTAGCCTGAAGCCTGAAGCCTGTAGCCTGAAGCCTGAAGCCTGAAGCCTTCTGTTTGCTTCTTCCGGCGCCTACGCCCGCCCCAGGTACTCGTTGGTCCTCGTATCGACCTTGATTACCGTGCCGGTCTCGACGAACGCCGGGATCTTGATCCGTGCCCCGCCTTCGCAGACGGCTTCCTTGAGCTGGTTGGTGGCAGTGGCGCCCTTGAGGCCCGGGGGCGTCTCAACAATCTTAAGCTCAACCGTGTTGGGCAGTTCCACGCTGATGCAGTCGCCCTGGGCGTAAGAGATTTCCAGTTCCATATTGGAAACCAGGTACATCTTCTTGTCGCCAAGCATGGCAACGGGCACTTCCAACTGCTCGTAGTTGGTCGGGTCCATCACGACAAGGTTCTGGCCCTCCATGTAGAGGAACTCCAGCTTCTTGCGCTCGAAGAAGGCCTCATCGACGTTCTCATCCACCCTGAACCGCCGGGCTATCATCTGCCCGGTCTTGGCATTCTTAAGCTCCACCTGCATATAGCTGGCCTTGTTGCCCTTGGCCACGTGCGACGCCGAAAACACCACCCATACGCCGCCTTCATACAGCACGCCCTGCCCGCGGCGAAGACTAATCGCTTTTACTGACATGTCCTGCCATCTCCTGCTTTGTCTGGTTGCCTTAAAGAAAGTACCGCATTGTACCGGATTCCCCCGGCCCCGCAAGCCCAACATCGACAGCACGCACGCCCGCGGGAGGCGCTATAGGTCTTATAGGTCTTATAGGTCTTATAGGACCTATAAGTGCCGCACGCGCGCCCGCGGGAGGCGCGCCGGGACTCCGCAAATCACGGCACCCATTGAACCGAATTGTCGGACAGCCTCAGTAGCCGGTCGCCCGCCGCTACTCCACCAGCCCGGTGGGATGCTTTTCCAGGAACTCCGCGTGCCGGGTCCGGCCGGTCTCGCGGAGGCGCTGGCAGTACTTGCCAAGCATGCTGCGCGTGTGGTACGGCCCGCCCTCGCGCATCACCGTCCAGAGCGGGTCATCGGGGTACTGGCTGGTCTTCAGCATCTCCTCGGTCCAGGCCGAGAGAATCGCCTCGCCGCGGTCGGCCAGCGCCGGGTGGGACTCAGCCAGGTTGTTCAGCTCGTGCGGGTCCTCGGCCAGGTTGAACAGCATCCGCGAGGGCATGTCCTTCAGGCCGGTGTGATATGGATGTATGTACATGTAATCACTCCACCGCACCGACCGCATGACCGACCAGCAGCACTGGCTGACGACCAGGCTGTCGCGCCCGCTGTCTGTCCCGGCCCGGAAGGCCCCGGCGAAGCTTCGACCGTCCCAGTGGGCGGGCACGGCCCCGCCGGCAAGCTCGACGATGGTGGCTGCAACGTCCGTCTGGTAGTGCAGCGCCTTATCGACGCGACCGGCGCCGCCGACGCCGGGCCTGTCCAGGCCGGGCCTGCGGATGATCATCGGCACGCGGGAGACGGACTCATCGGCCACCGCGTGGTCGCCGATGACGTTCAGCTCGCCCATCCCCTCGCCGTGGTCGCTGGTGACGATGACAGCCGTGTCATCCAGTACGCCCCGCTCGGCCAGGGCGTCGAGCAACCGCCCGCACCACTGGTCGGCGTAGCGGATGCCGCAGTCGTAGCCGTCGATGAACTTGCGGTAATCGTCCATCGAGGCGACCTGCGACGGCTGGCGCGGCTTGCCCGAGGGCTGGCCAAAGCCGCCGCCCGGCTCTTGCGGGCTGCCCGGGCCAAAGCCATCCCACTGCCGCCGGCGAAGCTCCTCCGTGTACCAGCCCTCGATAGCCTGGCCGGCAAAGGGATTGCCGAACTCCTCCGGCGCACGGTACGGCGTGTGCGGGTCCCAAAGGTTCACGTGGAGCATCCAGTTCTCGCGCTCGGCGTTGCGGGCGATCCAGTCCATCGCCGCCGGCACGACCTGCTCGGCGCTCTCGTAGCCGTTCAGGCCCGTGTTGTACATCTCCCGCCAGCCCTCGTAGAACCACCACGCCGAGTGCCGCGCCGCGAACGGGCTGACCGACACCGGGTACAGCCCCGCTACCGCCAGCGACTGGATGAACCCAGGGCGAGTGCGAAGCTCGCTGAAGACGCGCTCCCGGCCGGTGGGCCTCATGTCCGCCGCAAGCCCGCCGTGATTGACCACGCCGGTATGAATCCCCAGCCGCCCGCTGAACATGCTGGCCCGGCTGGGCAGGCACGGGGCGTCGGAGGCGTAGCAGTTCGTCAGCCGCACGCCGTCAGCGGCAATGCGGTCTATGTTTGGCGAGGTGTCCCGAGGGTATCCGTAGCACCCCAGATGGTCCGGCCGAAGGGTATCAATGTCCAGGTACAGGATCCGCATGGCAGAGGCTCCTTAACGGTGTTGTCGAATGCCCAAACAGGATAGCCACGGGGGCGGGCGGAGGCAACGGCCGAGCGAGACGCGAGCTTGAACTGGAAGAACTTTCGGCTAACGCGGCAGCCCTTGGAGTGCGGCGTTAAGGCCCGGCTTGCCGGGCCGCCACGCCGCTTTGGATCGCGGACCCCGTGTCCGACAATGCGGGACGCAGACACCCGACAAGTCCGTGCATCAGGAATATCCTGCCTGGCATTGAGGATGCGGTCGGGCAGCAAGCCAAAGCGGCGTGGCATCCTGCTTCGCAGGACTTAACGCCGCACTCCAAAGGCTTCGCCCCTTCCATGCCATTGCTATGAAGGCTTCGCAGGCACCTCCGCCGCGATGTCATCCGCCCCCTCGTTCACCACCTTGCCGCCGACGGCCCACCTGCACTGTCCGCCGTCGTCGCGCAGGTTCCGCCCCACGCTGTAGAGCAGGTAGC
>CAYOBS010000415.1:0-1405 GCA_964402305.1 uncultured Planctomycetaceae bacterium
CCCCCCGTAACTGAGGCATTACCGGCGCGGCGAGTTTTGCTTGGCGGCGGCCTGCCTGCGATGGATAGAATGGCCGAATGCTAACCCGACGCGCCACTGTGAGCGATGCAGTCGCAATCAGCGACTTGATCAACTATTACGCCGAGCGTGGCCGAATGCTCCATCGGAGCCTCGAGGCCATTTACGAGATGCTGCGCGAGTTCGTCGTGGCGGAAGATGATGGCCGGATCGTCGGCTGTGTCGCGGTGGATATTTTCTGGTCGGACCTGGCGGAGATAAAGTCGCTGGCGGTGGTTCCCGAGCGCCGCGGCCAGGGCGTGGGGCGGATGCTTGTCGAGGCCGCCGAGGCCGATGCCGGGAAGCTGGGCGTCAAGAGGCTCTTTGCCCTGACGTACGAGAAGGATTTTTTCCTGTCCAGGGGCTTTGAGCCCATCGACCGGGACACGCTTCCGGAGAAGGTCTGGCGGGAGTGCATTGCCTGCGCCAAGTTTGACGCATGTGATGAAATCGCGATGATAAAAAACCTGACTTGACAGGCACAAGACATTAAACGAGATGATAAAAAACCTGACTCAGCAGGCACAAGGCATTGAACGCGATGATAAAAAACCTGACTCAGCAGGCACAAGGCATTGAACGATAAGCAACCCATCATCCGTCTGGAAGGCGTGCATAAGGCCTTCGGCGGGCAGGTCGTGCTTGACGGCGTGGACCTGGCCATCCGCCCGAGCGAGACGACCGTCGTCATGGGCCCCAGCGGCTGCGGCAAGAGCGTGCTGCTCAAGCACATCATCGGGCTTCTCCGTCCCGATCGCGGCAAGGTTTACTTTCGCGGCCATGTGATCTCGGACATGACCGACCGCCAGTTGGTTCCCGTGCGCCGGCGGATGGGGTTCCTTTTCCAGGGCGGGGCGCTGTTCGACTCGATGACCGTCGGCGAGAACATCTGCTTCCCGCTGATCGAACACGGCATGAAGGACCCAGCCCAACGGGCCCGGCGCTGCCGGGAGGTGCTCTTGCTGGTCGGGCTGGACGGCTACCAGGACCGCATGCCCGAGGACCTGTCCGGCGGCCAGAAAAAACGAGTCGCCCTTGCCCGCGCCGTGGCGATGAAGCCGGAGGTCATACTCTACGACGAGCCGACGACCGGCCTGGACCCCGTCCGGTCGGACCTTATCAACGAGTTGATCCTCAAGCTACAGCGCACCCTTGGCACGACGGCGGTGATTGTCACGCACGACATGGCCTCGGCCCGCAAGGTCGGCGACAGGATCGTCATGTTGTACGAAGGGCGTTTTGTGGCCGACACCACACCGGACAAACTGCTCCAGGAAGATAACGAGATCGTCGCGCGGTTCGTCCGGGGTCTGGCAAGCAAGCAGGAGTTGGCCGAGATCGAGGCGGC
>CAYOBS010000415.1:1505-2843 GCA_964402305.1 uncultured Planctomycetaceae bacterium
ACCTTCTTCTCGCAGCATGGAGAGCGTTCGATGAAGGAACAAACTCGCAATGTGGCCGTCGGGCTGACGGTGCTGGTGGCCCTGGTCATGTTCGGCGGGATGATCCTGCTGTTCGCGGGCCTGCCGGAGATTCTTCAGACCGGGCGGGTGCTGAAGCTGAAGTTCCGAGACACCGCCGGGGCGCGGTCGGGAGAGTGGATCTACATGTCGGGAATCCAGGTGGGCAAGATCACCAGTGTCGCGTTTGCCGGGAACGACCCGCGGCAGGGCGTGATATTCACCTGCCGGATAGACTCGAGCATCGAGATTCCGGGCAACATCGAGCCGACGATCACGAGCCGCGTCTTTGGCGGCGGGACGTACCTGGAGCTGACGCCCACGGGTCCGGCGCGGTACGACAAGGCGACCGGAAAGAAGCTGGAGTACCTGCCCCACAACTGGCCGGAACCACTCGAAGGCAGGCGCATCTCGCCAAGCCTTTTGCCCGACGAACTGACCGAAGGGTTCAAGAGCTTCTCCAAGCTGGCAGATTCGCTCAACGCCATGGTCGCGGCGCCGGCTCCCGGCGCGCCGGGACCGGGCACCCAGCCTGGCGAGACCCAGCCGGCGTCCAGGCCCGCCACGGCGACGCTTGGCGAAACGCTGGCGAGCTTCAAGCTCGCGCTGGACGACCTGCATAACATTCTTGGCCAGAAGGACAACCAGGAGAACTTCAAGAAGACGCTGGCGGGCCTGGCCGAGGCTGCCGGCAAGGCCTCGGCATCCATGGACGCCCTGAAGAGCTTCGCCCTTACGACCCAGGAGCAGGCCGGCAAAACTCTCACCGCCGCCAGCCAGGCCGTGGAGAAGGTCGGCACCCTCGCAGGCAACACCGACCGCCGGATAGGTGAGATCTCCCGGCAAATCGTCAAAGACGCCGAACAGCTTTCCAAGGTCCTCGACAGCATCAACCGCATCGCCACCAAGATGGACTCCGGCGAGGGAACCATCCCAAAGCTGCTTAACGACCCAAAGCTCTACGACAACTTCCTCCAGGCCTCCAAGCAGCTTTCCGAACTGGCGGCCGAGCTGAGAGTCCTCGTCCGTCAGTGGGAAAAAGAGGGCATCCCGCTGAAGCTCAAGTGAGAAACGAATCGGCGAAATGAGAATCGGTCCGGCTGTCTATCGGTGGCGATGGCTGATCCTGCTTGCCTGGCTGGCTGTGGGGGCCGGACTCTGCGCGCTGGCGCCGGCGCTGGACCCGGGCGCTCACGAGATGGCGAGCCTCCTGCCCGCGGACAATCCGTATTCCCAGGCCGCCGATGCGCTCCAGCGAAGCTTCCCGCGATCCAGCGGGCT
>CAYOBS010000416.1:0-1102 GCA_964402305.1 uncultured Planctomycetaceae bacterium
ATCTCAAGGCCTTGGCGAAGGTGGGCTGGGCAATATTCCTGGCGGGCATGTACGGCGTGGTGTGCATGTTCGTCCTTCAGGGCGCCATGGGCTGGGACACTCCCTGGCCGTACCTGCTGATCGCCGGGGCGGCACTGGTCATTCCGTTTACCAGCCCGTCGCGGAATATTCTCAAGACATTGGCTCTGGGCATGGCAAACTTCCCCCTGTCGGCGCTGGGCACCTTCAGCGACATCATGAGCTACGTCCGCCTCATGGCGGTGGGCCTGGCCGGGGCCGTCCTGGCCAGCAGCTTCAACGGCCTGGCCGTCGACGCCGGACCCATCCTCATGGCGCCGATACTGATCTTCGGCCACGGGCTGAACGTTGGCCTGTGCCTTATCGCGCTTTTCGCGCACGGCGTGCGATTGAACGTGCTGGAGTTTTCCAACAATTTCGGCCTGGAATGGAGCGGGTATCCGTACCATCCTTTTGGCAGAGAACAGTTTCAGGAGAATTAAGCAATGGAATGGGCTTTCCTCGGACAATTCGGTTTGGCGCTGGCGTTCGGCTTGGCGGCCATGGGCAGCGCCTTGGGAATCGCCGCGGCCGGCAGAGCGGCGGCCGGGGCATGGTCGAAAGAGGGCAAGGCCGGCATGGCGCTTCGCTTCAACTACATCATCTTCGTGGGCGCCCCGATCAGTCAGACGTTCTACGCGATGATCGTCATGTTCCAGATGGCCAAGGTCCTGGAGCACGCATCATCCAGCGCCGGCCTGATGCTCAGCATCGGCCTGGCAACGGGCATCGGCGAGATGGTCTCCGCATGGGGCCAGGGCCTGATCGGCGCCGCGGCCTGCCGATGCCTTTCCGAAGGCGAAGGCAAGGGCCTGGCGTTCCTGCTCATCGCTATCGGCATCATCGAGACCGTCGGCATCTTCACCATGGTCTTCATGCTGATGCTGACGGGAAGCATAGCCGGATAGCGATGAACCACGGCCCACGGCCCGGGCGACGGTAAGCGCCGTCGCCCGCGCTGGAGCCACAGCAGCCGCCGTGCATGGCACAACGCCTGCTGACTTGATGCTGCGCCGACGCCGCCTTGCTCGCTGAAGCGAGCAGG
>CAYOBS010000416.1:1202-2836 GCA_964402305.1 uncultured Planctomycetaceae bacterium
CAGGTCCCGTCTTTTCTTTTCCCGGTTCCAGGTTCCAGGTTCCAGGTTCCGCCGTTTTCTTTTCCCGGTTCCCGGTTCCAGGTTCCGGTTTCCGCCGTTTTCTTTTCCCCGGTTCCAGGTTCCCGGTTCCGGTTTCCGCCTTTTCTTCTCCCGGCTACTGGCTACCGGCTACTGACCACCGGCTACCAGCTTCACCCGATCTTGTTCATGTCGCAGCCGATCGACTGCATCTCCGCGACGAACGAGGGGAATGTCTTCTTGACGCACTCTACATCGGAGATCACCGTCGTGCCTTCGGCAACCAGGCCGGCGACGGCGAGGGTCATTACCATCCGGTGGTCGGCCTTGCTGTTGAGATGGACGCCTCTCAGCCGCCCGCCGCGCACGGCCAGGCCGTCGGGGCGTTCGGTCACGCCGGCGCCCATCGCCTTCAGGGCCTGGCAGATCTCCGTGATGCGGTCGCACTCCTTGTGCCGGCAGATTTCGGCGTTGGTCAGCACCGTCTCGCCCTCGGCCCGTGCGCCCACCACGGCCAGCAGCATGAACTGGTCGATGAAATCGTTGCAATCGATCCGCCGGCCCTTGAGCCTGCTGGAGCGGGCGATCACCGTGTCGCCCTCGATCCGGATGTCCGCGCCCATCTCGCGAAGGACGTTTATCACCAACTTGTCGCCCTGGCAGTCCTGGAAATCCATGCCCGGCACGCGGACCTCGCTGTCTTCGCTCAGCACGGCTGCAACTATCGGGTACATGGCGGCCGACCAGTCAAGCGACACGTTGACCTCGAAGCCCTTCCAACGGCTCTTGCCGCGAATGCGGTAGTGGGCGTAGTCCTCGTTGCTGAATTCCACGCCGCAGCGGCTCAGCCAGTGGAGCGTCACGCCGACCCAGGGCTTCTCGCCGGGGTTTCGGACGATCAGGTCGGTCGGCGCCTCGGCCAGGGCTGCGGCTATCAGCAGGGCCGAGACGGGCTGGGAGTCCATGCCGTCAAGCTCCGTCCGCCCGCCCTTGAGCCGCCCGCGGACGACGACCGGGGCGTGGCCGTCACCCTTGGTGCTGACCGCCCAGCCGCCCAGGCCGTTGATCGCGTCGATCAGCGGCTGGCATACCCGAAGGCGCCGAATGGACTCATCCCCGCTCAGCACGGTGTAGCCTTCGCAGCACGCCGCCAGGCCCATGAAAAACCGCAGGATGATCCCGCTGTTGCCGCAGTCGATGACGTCGTCGGGCGTCTTGAGTTGCCCGGCCGTGCCCGTGATCTCCCAGAGATGGTTGGCCTTGGGGTCCACCTTGGCCCCGAGCATCTCCAGGGCCTCGATGCCGCGCATCCAGTCATTGGAAACCGCCGGGCCGGTGATCCTGCTGACGCCCTCGGCCAGGCCGGCCATGATCAGCGCGCGGAACGAATGACTCTTATTGGGCGGAATCCGCACCGTCCCGTGCATGTGCGGCGATTTCTGTACGGCAAGGTCCATAGCCGGCTCCTCAATGGGCTTTGCATCGTACGCGCCCGCGGGCGATCTTTCAAGCCCGGCGGAAAAACAACAAGACCTCACGCGGAGGGCTTGGCGCGGGCTTTGCCCGCAACCCAATTGCGGATTGCGGATTGCGGATTGCGGATTGCGGATTGAAGA
>CAYOBS010000417.1:0-2831 GCA_964402305.1 uncultured Planctomycetaceae bacterium
TCGATGACGAAGAAGACCAGGTAGCGCGTCAGGCCCTTCAGGCCCCAGGTCTCGACGGTAAAGAAGTCCGCGGCCGCGAGACTCTCCCAGTGCGACTTGATGAAATCCTTCCAGGTGGTCTTGTAGGGTCTGTCGGGGTCGTCCAGCAGTCCGTGATCGAGCATGACCCTTCGCACGGTCTGCCAGGAGACCTTGTAGCCCAGGCCTTTGAGCTCGCCATGGATGTGGCCGTAGCCCCAGCTTGGATTGGCTGCAGCCATTTCGAGTACGAGCTTGCGGATCATGTTGGCTTTGGTGGGCACAGGCCCTCGCTTGCCGCGGCGGTCCGAGCTGTCGTACTTCCTCGTGACGAACCAGCGGTGCCAGCGGATCAACGTGTCGGGCGAAAACAGCGTGCCGAACTGGCGCAAAAGATCCTTGCCCAGCTTGATGGCGGCAATCGCCATGCGGCGCTTCTGGGACTCGTTCAGGATGAGGCGTTTGTGGCCGAGCTTCTCCCGCAAGATGCGGTTCTCAACAGTGAGATACTCGATAACCTCCTGCTGCTGGCGGTTCATCCAGCCCGCCAGCGCCACCGCTAAGAATGTCCATGGTTTGAAGGTCATGGGGGAGGATGGTAGCGGCAGCTGTTCGCGAACGCAAGATCGCAGGCGATGCCTGTAGCACCACGCGGTATGGATACGCGGTCCATCCATTGTCGTGCCCCAAACTCGTTGACTCCGTTGCCAAGGGCGGAGAGAATCATCTCCGTTGCAAAAGCCCCTTGGGCAGCAAGGACAACGATGGAACGCAAGGATTCGGGAATCCCGGCGACCGATGATCTGGCCGGCTGGAAGGAGGCCGACGGCCGACTGATCAGGCGGTTCGTCAACCAGATGCGTGAAGACTGGTTCCGGTCGGCGCGGGCTCTGGAGGGCTACTTCGGCGACGAGGACGCGCAGTCCCTCCTTGTCGCCCATGAGTCGCGAGCCGTGGTTCAGGCCTACACGACCTGGGCGATCTTGGACTACCGCCCGACCAGGAAAGGCAAGACCCACGCGGAGAGGATGCTTGCGGAGGGACTGCCTGAACCGGAGTTGACGCTTCTTCGCGCCAGAATCGAGTCCCACCCCAGCCTGTATCGCGTAGCCAGCCACAATGCGAAGGCTGGGGCGGTCGTTCTGGAGGATGTGCTGCTGGGGGGCGAAGTAACGGTGTACGACCAGTTGTTCTCTGAGAATATTGACGATGGTGTTCTCATGGCCGCTCGCGTCTACCCGGCCGGACGCTTCCACTTCTTCGACATGGTTGGACCGCCGCTAGGGGCGATGATGGGAGAGGAAGCCGCGGAGTTTCTTCATGATTGCGGGTTGGATTTCACGAAGGAAGGCCTGCGGCGCAATGCGCACCTGTTCGGCAGGCTCTGGGGATGGATGGACCGGTGGGAGGCCAACTGGAAGCCGCCTCGCCTGTGCAACACGGACGGGGATGAGCTGCTGTGGCACACGGCGTCTTTTTCAGTGGCCGATCCCGCGAAGGTCCGCCAGGCCCTGCTCCATCGAAAGGACATCGATCACGACGAGCAGGAAGATGAGTTCGTTTGGAGCAAGGCCACCGTCAAGGGCTCTAAGATGCTCGGCGGGTCGGTCACCTTGGGCAGGATCGCATTCATCGGCGATGAATTGTTGCTGACGGCCAACTCGGCCAAGCGGTTCACCACCGGCCGAAAGTGGCTGGAAAAGCTGCCGGGTGTCGTCTTCGGCAACGTCGTGACCCGCCCGCTGAACGAGCCTGCCAAGGACCGCCCACTGGACGAGCGGATATCGAAGCCCGAGCCAGTCGAGATGACTCCGGAACTAACGGCGGCAGTGCAGGAGATGATGAACAAGCAGTACATGGGCTGGCTCGACACGCCCCTGCCGGTGCTGAAAGGCAAGACGCCGCGCCAGGCCTGCCAGACGCCCGATGGCCGGCGGCAAGTCACGATGCTGGTCCGGACGACTCCGGACCCGATGGGGCCGGCGCCGGTTCGAGTCCCTCGGCAGGCCATGCTGCGCGAGTTAGGCCTGGACACCGAACCTCCGCAGGAGCCGGTCTCTGGCCCGCAGGAACTGTCATTGCATGAGCCGCCGGCAGCCACGCCGGCAGCCGGGTCTCCTGATGGGAAGGTGGGCCGGAACGATCCATGCCCCTGTGGCAGCGGCAAGAAATACAAGAAGTGCTGCGGACGGTAGGAGGACAGCGAGTGGAACAGGAACTCCCGCAGATCGACTATCGAAGCGGCATGCCCATCGACACCAAGACGCCGAATGACCTGCCGGTCGCCACGTGGCGTTGCCTGGAGTTTGCGCCTGGTGTGAAGGCAGGCGCAAGCGATGGCGTAGTGGGTCAGGGAAATGACGTGCAGGACGGCAGATTTTACGTTCTTGGCCCATCCGGAAGGCACAGGGATGTCTGGCAGAGCTTGTTCTGGCAAGGGTAAGCCTGTCCCCCCGAATAATTCGGTCGCTACGGTGTCATAAGGACTTACGGCAGGTTGCCATCTGAGGCTTTTCGTGCTATCAGGGCCGCATGAATACCATCATCGACCTCTTCCGGAACCTCTGGAACTCGCTGACATGCATCGGCGAGGTTCTCGGTTACCTCCTGCGTTTCATCAGAGCGTTCTTCCAGACCCGCGCGTCCCTGGCGGCCAGGCTGCTTGCCGCAGAGAGCCAGCTGGGCATATGCAAGCGGCGGACGGAGCAGAGGGGCTCTCCCAGGTTCAGGTTCACCGCCGGCTTTCGGCTGCTGTGGGTCGTCCTGTCCAAGTTCTGGGCGCCCTGGCAGGCTGCCGCCCGGTTGATGCAGCC
>CAYOBS010000418.1:0-1569 GCA_964402305.1 uncultured Planctomycetaceae bacterium
GTCAGCCACCAGCAGCCAGGGTTTGCCGCCAAGGCTGAACGAGGCCATGTCCTCCCAGTCGCGGGCGGCAGCACCCTGGATTTGCCATGTTCCCAGGTCCCGGCCACGAAGGTCGAAGGCGTAGAGGTTGGGCTTATCCCCGGAGTCGTTGTGTGTCCAGAACACGCCGGCAGTCCGCCTGCTTGCGGCCACGCCGGAACTTTCGGTGATCTTCTTATTGGCCAGAAGGCACAGCAGCCTGCCCTTGCCGTACTGGACAACCGGCGCGGGCCCGGCTGGGCTTTTGCCTTCGGAGTCGGCCCCGCCCGCCAGGGCCGGCCATGCCGCAGCCGTCGCGGCCAGCAGTATCGCCCGCAGCCAGGTTGTCCAATTGGATGCCGTCATCGGAAAAAGATGTTCTCTCGCAGAGGTCGCAAAGGTCGCAGACAAGAAACAGCAGAGAATGGGATTATATGGATCAGCAGATACCTTCTTCCTGGTATATGTGTTCGGTTCCCAGGGATTGCTATCCCTGGGCTTCGGGTCACTAACGATTGTGAACGTCGGCGTCTCTTCCTACTTCCTATCTACTAACTACTACTCCCTGCCTGATTTACTGCGCCGCCCTGGCGGAGCGCTGATACGCGGCCAGCGCGCCGGGCAGGGCCTCGGACTTCGAGCGGACGGTCCCCAGCACGGGATCCTTGTCCAGGTAGTATTCCCAGTAGCTCATGGCGTCGAGCATTCGCTTGCCGCGCCGGCAGTCCTCGATGGTGAGTTTGCCTGCCCGGACCAGGTCGTAATACGGGCCCAGGTCGGTCTGCTTGTAGAGGTTGGCAAAGTGCTTGTAGAACTCCGTCCGCGGCAGCTTTGTCGGCGTTACGGCGTGCAGCGTGTCGTAGCAGGTGTAGTCGTACGTCAGCAGATCGTTGAACCGCTCGCGGTAGAGCTGGGTGCCCACAAGCGGCGTAAGCACAGTGAATTGCGTGTGCGTTATCTCCATCGTGTGGACGTATTCCTCGAGCTTCTTGAAGTCGTCGGCCGAGAACATGGGATCGACGATGAACGCGCCCCAGATGATCACGCCGTTGGCCTTGAGGATGCGGATGGCCTCGTTGTTGGTCTCCAGCATGTTGGACTTGTTGACGTTGGCCAGGGCCTCCTCGGTGGCGCCTTCCAGGCCCATCAGGACGGCGTAAAGGCCTATGTCCACCCACTTTTTCACCAGTTCGGGATGGTGGACGATCGAGTCCGACCGCGCCTCCATGGAAAAGCTCAGGTCCAGCCCTTCGCCGCGGATCAGGTCGGCAAGCTCGTTCTCTCGGCGGTGGTTCATCAGGAAGTTGTCATCGACGAACGTGATGTGCCGCGTATCGACGGTGCGAATCTCGTCCATGACCCTGCCGGCCGACATCTGCCGCGTCCGCCCGCCGTAGAACTCGTGTACGCTACAGAAGTTGCATTTGTACGGGCAGCCCCGGCTGGCCGCGACCGACGAGTCGGGCTTGTCGAACAGGAAGAAGTAGTCCTGGCGGTACTGGCGGACCAGGTCCCTTCGCGGCAGCGGCAGGTTGTCCATCGACCGCTCGG
>CAYOBS010000418.1:1669-2819 GCA_964402305.1 uncultured Planctomycetaceae bacterium
AGCACGTTTACCAGTGTGTTGGCGTGGGCGAGGATCCAGTCGGTCTTCCGGCGGACCATTTTGAGGAAGCCGAACCCGTCGAGCCGGCCAAAGCTGCCGGTGGCGGCGATGGGCAGGACGGCCTCGGCGATCATGGCCTCGCACATGAGGTATGGCACGGCCTTGAGTTCGGCGGTGGTAATCACGTTGGCTGAGTCGTAGCCCCGCAGGAAGCGCTTGAAGCGCGTACGGTCGAGGTAGTCCGGCCAGGTTGTGGGGTCCTCGCCGCCGCCGAGGATCGAGAACTGAAGCGCCCCGTTGGCAAAGTCGATCACGCGCTGTTGCAGCCGGGCCGCGTCGTAGTCGATCACCGCCACCACGTGCCCGCCGCGGAAGAGCATGTTCCCCGGGTGCCAGTCGCCGTGGACGATCTGGGCCTGCCACTGCTGGAGGCCGAGCTTGTCCGCCGCGGCTGCGCAGGTGCGGTACGCGCTTTCCAAGGCGCCGACTGTCTCGGTGAGTTCCTCGGCCGGCGGGCGTTTTTCGATCGGCAGCGAGCTGATGGTGTTTCTGATCGCCTGCTGGATGGCCGCCGCGCCGTGGTAGCTGCCCTGCGGGGGCTGGTAGTCGCTGCGGAAGTCCTGGAGCAGCTTGTGGTAGAGGCCGAGAATCTTGCCGGCGTGGAACGTCGCGTCGAGCGAGGAGTCGTAGCTGGAACCCTCGATGAACTCGAACATCTCGTAGATGCTCGATTCCCAGACGAGCATGGAGTTGTTGTCGTCCCGCGTGCCGAGCAGGTGCGGCAGGGGGAAGTTCTGGCCGGCAAGGGTGAGCTGGATCTGGTGAGTGAAGGCCACCTTGGCCATGTCGTCCTTGCCCTTGGCGCGGCGCTTGAAGAGGAACTTGCCCCGCTGGCTCTGGATGATCAGCTTGGGCGCGCGGCGAGAGCCGCGAGCAAACTCCTCGATGCTCGAAATAATGCCCAGGTCGAAATGGCTCAGCGTAATCGCCAACTCGCGGGCACTGAATGTCTCACGTACCTTGTTGTCAGCCATGATGGGAAGCCGACGCGAAAAACGAATCTGAATACCAACGATAAGCCCGCCATAATAAACTCTCGGCGGCAAATGTAAATGGCAACCAACTCGCAATTTTACGGATTATAATCGGC
>CAYOBS010000419.1:0-2800 GCA_964402305.1 uncultured Planctomycetaceae bacterium
CAGGCTGACGCCCGGAGAGTCTTCGGCAAGGACGTTGCGCAGCTCGACGGCGTGCGGCATCGGCTCGACGCCCCCGGTGTCCAGTTCGGTGAGCTTGTCGAAGTACTCGAGGATCGACGCGAGCTGCCGCCCGAAGGTGGCCACCTGCTCGTCCGTCAGCTCTATGCGGCTGAGCTTGCCGATGTGCCTTACAATGGTCTCGTCGATGGTCCGGCTCATGTCGGTGCTCTCCTTCGGGGCCATGATTGGCTATTGTCAAGGCCCTGTCAACGAACTTGGCGGCGGTTTGTGGGCCGGTTTGTATTTGGGTATTTTACGGCGCCCCGGCCAATTGACGCCGCCGAACCGTCATGCTATATTGCCGGCTGCTATTTTCGGTGTTTTCGCTGTTGAAAAGAAACTCTGCACGTAAAGGAACTTTATGCCCAAGGGCGACGTCATCGAGGTGGAGGCAACCGTGAAGGTTGCACTTCCCAACGCGATGTTCCGGCTGGAGATCGAAGTCGGCGGCAACAAGCACGAGATCATCGGTCACATTTCCGGCAAGATGCGCCGCCATTATATCCGCATCACGCCCGGCGACCGCGTCCTGGTCCAGTTAAGCCCATACGACCTGAGCAAGGGCCGGATCGTCTTCCGCCAGCGCTAAACAGCTATAAAGCCCCGCCGCTGCCGGCGCGGGGGAACCTGTGGACGCCATTTGGGTCCGCGGCCTACGGCTGCGGGCCTTTTTTCTTGCTCCCCAGGCGCGGGCACCGGGAGTCTGGTACGAGAACGGGCACGAGCGTAGGGGACTGGCTCCGAAGGACCGGCGCTGTTTGCCGGGCCGAAGGTGCCTGTCCCCGTCGTTCATAGGCGGAGGGATTAACAACGGGGACAGGCACCTCCGCGGCGAGAAGCATGCCGCTCCGGAGCCAGTCCCCTATCGCAGGGCCGATACCCAAGAGTGCTCGGGTTTTCGTTCTTCGAGGGTGAACCGAAGGCTCATGCCGAACGGTCCCGTCAGAATGGCGGGCGCGCGTGGCACTTTAGGGCAACACAACCGCTTCTTGCCGCCGGGGGCATCCGGCGATACTGTAATCTGCGGGAACCTGCAGGCGACACGAACGTCCAAACGAGCATCAGGGAACCAGCGTCGAGCATGAACCGCATCACATTGAAATTGTCGTTGTCGGCCGCGATGCTGCTTGCGGCTTCTCTTGCGCCCGCGGCCGAGCCGGCCTCACCCGCCGACAAGGGCGCTGCCTCAGGGCTTCGGCCAGCGGCAATCCGCAATCCGCAATCCGCAATCCACAATTGGGCGGCCTCACCCCCTGCCAGCGCGCCCGCCGAACCGCCGCTGCGGGTGGGGCTGATATGCCTGGACGCCGAATCGTGGGCGGGCGATCCCAACGTGGCCGCGTCGGCCGTCAGGTTCGCCGGGCCGATGAAGGCCAACGCCGCGGCACTTCCAGCACGGATAGGCGGGCGCGGCGTCAATTACAACGTGCTGCCCCTGGGCGCCGGCAAAGGGGGCCTGGACGGCTACCAGGTGGCCGTGCTCCTGCCGGAGTGGACGCTGATGCTGCCGGCGCTGGACGCCTGCTCCAAGGCCCTTGCCGGTTACATCGAGCGCGGCGGCGGGCTGGTGGTATTCCAGCCCAACCCGCTGACCGTCTACCCGCCGGGCGCCAAGTGCCCGCAGGCCCTGGCCCAGCGCGGGATCAGCGGCGAGTATTGCACACCCGGCCTGCTGCCGCTGCCGGCCACGTTCTACAACCGCTACGAGCAGTTCGAGGGCGTGCGGAACGTCGCCGGCAAAAGCCACCCGATCACCAATGGCCTCACTGACGAGCAGATGCCCTATCCGACCGACCAACTTTTCTCCCTCGACCGCCGCTACAAGGTCCTGGCCCGCGGCGCCGGCAGCGGCTCGCCGTCCCTTGCCGCCGGCACATGGGGCCGGGGGCGGATCGTGCTGGTTGCCGACAACGTCTTCGGCACCACGGCCGCCAGGCGGCAGGCGCCGGCGACGGTCGTGGCGAGGTCGCTGCTGTGGGCGAGCGGGGCGACGGATGAACTGGTCCGCACAGCCTCCGCCACGGCGCCGGAGTTGCCCGCCCTGGCAGTAACCACAGAGCCCGCCGACGAGGACGGCGACGGTCCGGCCGCGCGGGCCGTGCCCGAAGGCCCCGATGAGGCTGGAACTTACCAGGCCGATGAGTCGCGTTCGTCGCTTCCGCCGACTGGATGGGATTCGCGGGCCGGAACCGGCAAGGCCGCGTCGACCGAGCCCGGCGCTGCGGCGTCGTCGGCCCCGGCCGGGGGCGTGGCAGGCGTCCTGGCCAGGACGTTGGAACGTGCCCGCAAGGGCGACGTAATCCGCCTCCAGGCCGGCGTGTACGAGGTCGGCTCGCTGGTGATACCCGACGGCGTGTCGCTTATCGGCGCGGGGGCAGTCAACACCGTCCTAAAGGTCACCTGCCCGCAGCCCATGGGCGCCGGCCTGGAGCTTCAGGGCGAAAGCCTTGTCGAGGACATGACGATAATCAGCACGCCCAGGCAGCGGGGCTACATGGTCCGCGCCGCCGGCCTGACGGCCCGGCCGACCGTGCGGCGCTGCATCCTGCTGCCGCACGACGGCGAGTTCTGCGCCTTTGTCGCCTGGCAGAAGGCCGCGCCCACGCTGAGCCACTGCATCATCGTCTCGCCGGTCGGCGAGTACGGCGTGTTCGCCCGCGACCAGGCCGCGCCCGTCATCGAGTACTGCACGATCATCAGCAGGGGCTTCGGCATCGGCATGATGGACGGCTCGACGCCC
>CAYOBS010000420.1:0-2796 GCA_964402305.1 uncultured Planctomycetaceae bacterium
CGCCAGGCATTCTCGACGGCAGGCCGGGCGCCAAGACCGAACTGGCCACGCGGGAGTTCCAGCGCATCCGCCGCCTTCCGGTCACCGGCACGCTCGATGCCGCCACGGCCCAGTCCCTCGGGGCCGATCCCGCCTACGCCGCAACCTGGTACACCATCACGCCCGACGACGCCGGCCAGGTCGGCCGCGTCCCGGCCGGGTGGGTCGAGAAGAGCAAACTCTCCCGACTGCCGTACCCGTCGCTGGATCAGTTGGTGGCCGAGAGGTACCACTGCTCGCGGGCCTTGCTCGCCACGCTGAACCCCGGGCGCGACCTGGGCCGCCTCGCGGCGGGCGACAGGCTGATCGTGCCGCTGATCGTCCCGCGGAGCGAAACGCCGCCGGCGGACCGCCTGGACGTTGACACCGCCGCCAAGGTCATCCGCGCCTTTGCGGGCGACAGGCTGGTGGGCCTCTTCCACTGCTCGATAGCCGCCAAGCACGCCAAGGTTCCAACCCGCCCAGCCAGCGTGACGGGCATCACGGAAAACCCGGCGTACCGCTTCGACCCATCAATGTGGCCGGAGGTCAAGGGCATCGGCCACCCGCTGATAATCCCGCCGGGCCCGCGAAACCCCGTGGGCCTCTGCTGGATCGCCCTGAGCTTGCCCGGCTACGGCATGCACGGCTCGCCCGCCCCCGAGATGATCGGCAAGACCGGCTCCCACGGCTGCTTCCGCCTGACCAACTGGGACGCCCTCCGCCTGGGACACATGATAAAGCCCGGCACGCCGGTGACCTTCTCCCACAATGGAAGGTGAGCGGCCCGTTGACATGTTGAAATAGTAGCATGGGCGTCTTGCCCACGAGCCTGCCTGCCGCAGGCAGGTCCCACGGGCATCTTGCCCGTGCGTTCCCCGGCCATCCCGGCCGGGTGATTACGTCCCTCCTCCAGAATACCATGTGGCCGGCTTGCATCCGTGGGCACCGTGGGTGATAATCCGCAAACTGATGGGAGGCGAGTATACAGAATGACAGATGACCCGATCATTGCGGAAGTACGAAGGAACAGGCAGGCACGGGCGGCCAAGTTCAACTACGACATCGACGCGATTGCCGAAGATGCTCGCAAGCGGCAGGCAAAGAGTGGGCACAAGCTGATTCAACCGCCCCGGCGTAAGCCGGTCGGAAAAGCCAAGTCCCTGTGAATGGGGTTCCCTGAATACTCCGTCCGCCTAGGCCGCATGATAAAGCCCGGCACGCCGGTGGCGTTCTCACACGGCGGAAGGTGAGCGGCGGCAAGCCGCCCGTGCCACGATAAATGGTTAGCGTCCCTATTTAACCCTATTTAACCTATTTAACCATTTCAAATGACTCGGCCATGCCGGCAATGAAGTATTCGGGAAAAATGGGACAGGCTACTTTTCCGCTCTCTTGACCCGTTCGATCTCCTGGGACACCTTGTGGGCCTGGGCCTTGTTGAACGCCTCGCGCCGGCTGTTGATCTGCGCCAGCAGGTCCCGGATCCGGGCGTCCTCGTTGCTGTACTCCATGGCGCCGAAGAAGCTCTTGTTCGCCTGGAGGACGTCCAGGGCGGACCGTGTGGCCTGCTCGGCATTGTTGTAGTCGGTTTCCTTGGCCGCGGCGCTTAGGATCGCGCGGGCTTGCTGGACCTGCTTGGATATGTCCACCAGGGCGGCCTGGCGTGCTATCTCGTTGCGCCGCTCCACCTGGCCGAGGATGCCGGCCTCACTGTCGCTCTTCTCGACAGCCGGCTTGCCCTTCTCGTCGTCCGGTGCGGACCAGATACGTTTGCCCTTCTCGTCGTAGAGACGCATCGCGACCGTGCGCCTTGGCTTTAGCGCGAGGTCACTCTTCATAGATACCTTCAATATGCCGTCTTCGATGATGTAAGTCGCTACGTCCCTTCCACCCGCCGCGCGGCTGACGTAGTCCAGTACGATGCTCAAGAAACGCGCCACCGTAACGTTCCGCTCATCCTTTACGATTACCTTGGTGCTCGGCTTAATGCCAGCGGCCCCCAGAGTCGTCCAGTTTACTTCTATGTTCGTCGCCAAGTAATTCTTCACGAACGCCATCATGTCCTTGAAGTCGAGATCGGTGGACCCCACGCGCAAGATCTCCTGGCACAGTTTGGAGCGCAAGTCAGCATCGGCACGGCTCTCACCAAGTGTCGGCGCTCCTCCCTCCTTCACCGAATATAGCGCGGCGCGGGGAGCACCTTCCTCACTTAGGATCAGGGCGGGACCCTTCGCGTCCGAATATAGCGTGGCGCGGGGAGCACCTTTCTCGTCACGCAGGTCGAGCCACGCCCCCTCCATGTCCACGTACAACATGGAGCGGCACATGCCTTTCTCGTCGAACAACCTTAGCCCCGGCCCGTTTACGTCTCCCGATAGCGCGGCGCGGGCCTTGCCATTCTCATCAATCAGGCATAGCACCGCCACCCCGCTCTTGCTCACGACCAGGGCGGCGCGGTTCTTGCCGTTCGCGTCCTCAAGCACGAAACTGTTTGCACGGACCTCCTTCGGCACGGCCACGGCGGGCTGCGCTAGCGCCGCCCCAGGCCCAAAGGCCCAGGCGGCCAGGCCGATGCCGAGACACAGCCCCGCCCCCATCAGAAGCCAACGGTTGCGGCGTTTCACGCGGCTCAGTTCATTCTCCAGCTTCTCCAGGCGTTCTTCGGTGGTCATGTGGGGGCCTTTCTCGTTAGAGTTCCGGGGCAATTGATCTGCCAGTATATGCCGGGCAGGCCACGGCGTCAACCGCGGGACTTCTGCTGGATAGCCCTGAGCC
>CAYOBS010000421.1:0-2786 GCA_964402305.1 uncultured Planctomycetaceae bacterium
AAATCTGGGGACACCATACAGATTTCCCCCTCGCAAACCCGCCGTGGCGAGCCATTGACCGCCTGGCACCAGCCAAAGCGGCGTCGTTGCCGCCGCACTCCATATCGCCAGGCTGGCGGAGACATTCGCCGAGGTCCGCGGCCTCTGACAAAAACGCAGGAACATTTCCGGCCGGGCGGAGATATATTGTGAAGAGCCGGCTGAGGAGCCGGCAGTGAGAAGCACCAAAACACAAGCACCAAACCTGCCTGCCGGCAGGCAGGTAACACAGGTAACAAACAAGGACCGAACGACAAGCACCAAAACACAAGCACCAAACCTGCCTGCCGGCAGGCAGGTAACAAACAAGGACCAAATACCAAAAAGCCAAGCTCCAAACGGTCGTGGCCGCGGGCGCGTCCTCTACTGCCCGGCTACCCTGCTTCGCCAAGGGCTACGCAGGGCTGCGCCGGCTACCGGCTACCGGCTACGCCGTTTCTTCTCCGGGTTCCAGGTTCCAGGTTCCGCTTTTCCCGGCCACTGGCTACCGGCTACCCTGCTTCGCCAAGGGCTACGCAGGGCTGCGCGGGCCACCCTCCTTCGCTGAAGCTACGGAGGGCTGCGCTGGCTACCCTGCTTCGCCAAGGGCTACGCAGGGCTGCGCCGGCTACCCTGCTTCGCCGTTTCTTCTCCGGGTTCCAGGTTCCAGGTTCCGCTTTTCCCGGCCACTGGCTACCGGCTACTAAAAACAGGAGTTCGACGATGGCCATGAAACTGACTCGGCGCGGGATGATAAAGACTTCGGCGGCGGCAGCGGCGGGCGTTTGGCTTGCGGCCGGGCCGCGGATACTGCGTGCCCGCGGCGCCAACGACAAGCTCAACGTCGCCTGCATCGGCATCGGCGGGCAGGGCGGGGCGAGCGTGGGCGGCACGTCGGGCGAGAACATCGTCGCCCTGTGCGACGTCGACGACAAGCGCGCCGGCAAGCAGTACGAGAAGCATCCCTCGGCGAAGAAGTACTTCGACTTCCGCAAGATGTTCGACGAGATGGAGAAGGAGATCGACGCGGTAACGGTGGCCACGCCGGACCACACGCACTTCCACCCGTCAATGTGGGCGCTTCAGCGCGGCAAGCACCTGTTCTGCGAGAAGCCCATGGCGCACAACGTCTGGGAAGCCCGCCAGATGACCGACCTGGCCCGCCAGAAGAAGCTCGCCACGCAGCTCGGCGTGCAGCGCCACACGATTGGCGGCATTCACCGCACGGTCGAGCTTATCAAGAGCGGCGCCATCGGCAAGGTTACGGAGGTGTATTCGTGGATAGGCAGTTCGCGCGGCATGATGGGCGACCCGACGGACTTCCCGCCGGTGCCGGACGGCCTCAAGTGGGACCTGTGGCTAGGCCCGGCGGCGGAGCACAAGTACACGCCGTCGCTGTGCCCCTATAACTGGCGGTTCTGGTGGGATTTCGGCACGGGCGAGGCGGGCAACTGGGGCTGCCACATCCTGGACATCCCCTTCTGGGCGTTGGACCTGGCGCAGCCGACCCGCGTCGACGCCACCGGCCCGGCCGCCGATTCGAAGAAGACGCCCCGAAGCTTCTCGTCGAAGTTCCTTTTCCCCGCCGGCGGCGATGGCAAAAAGCGCGGGGCGGTAACGCTCCACTGGCTTCAGGGCGTCCCGGACATTCTCAAGGAAAAGGGCATTCCCGGCAAGGGCAACAACCTCTTCATCGGCACGGAGGGGATTCTCTCGTGCGGATTCGGCGAGCCGACTCTCTATCCCAAGGAGAAGTTCAAGGACTTCAAGGCGCCCCCGAAGTCCATCCCGGATTCGCCGGGCTTCCACAAGGAATGGATCATGGCGGCCAAGGGCGGCAAGACGCCGGCGACGTGCAACTTCGACTACAGCGGCCCGATGGCTGAGACGGTCCTGCTGGCCAACGTCGCCTACCGCGCCGGCGGCGGATTCGACTGGGACTCCAAGGCCCTCAAGACCGTCGGCAACGACAAGGCCCAGGCGCTGATCCGCGAGGAGTTCCGAAAGGGCTGGGAGGTCTGACCGGCCAAGGCTGAGGCTCGATTTCCCCGACCAACCAGACAACAACCTCCAGGCCCGACCGGTATAATTGCCGGCTGGGCCTGGGTACTTCACGTCCAGCCCGGCACCGCGCGGTTGCCAAGCGGCCCGAGGCAACGTAAGCTATGGGCATAGCGTACGTGCGCCCGTAGCTCAATTGGATAGAGCAGCGGTCTTCTAAACCGCAGGTTGTGGGTCCGAGTCCCGCCGGGCGCGGTCTTATCTTCTGTTCTGTTCTGTTCTGTTCTGTTCTATTCTTCCATTGGCCCGGGCGGGAGTCGAACCCGCACGCCCCGAGGGGCAAGGGATTTTAAGTCCCCAGCGTCTGCCAGTTCCGCCACCAGGCCGGTCTTTGTTTAACGTGTTTAACAAGGACTTGGATTTATGAACTTTGTCCCTGCCGTTCCCACGCGCTTTGGCAGGCAGTTGGCTGCTCGCGGCCAATCATCAGGCCGTGCCGGCGATGCGGCCCATCGCCGTGCGGAGAACCTGGTCCACGTTCCCAGTGTAACGTTTTTCGGCTACCGACACCACCGGCCATTCGCCAATCGCCAAAATCCTTGACCGTGTACTTGTCCACTCCAGCCCGCTGCGTGATCGTAGCGAAGCTTCGCCGCGGATCGTGCGGCGTGCAATGGGCAATCCCGGCGCACATGGAGCTGCTGTCGGCGGGGGTGCTGATTCTGGAGATGACCAACCTTTGCAACATCGCCCCAGGCGGCTGCGCG
>CAYOBS010000422.1:0-2783 GCA_964402305.1 uncultured Planctomycetaceae bacterium
CTCCAAAGGCTTCGCGTTTTCCGCGTGTTTGCCACAAACCGGCCCCAAAGGCCTGCCGAGGCGCCCGGGCCCGCCGGTCCATTCCAAAAACGGCTCGCTTTGAGAGCCCTTTTTACCAGTGCCCGGAAATCAGGTCGCACACAGGAAAAAATAAATACCAGAGTGAATCTCTCGGCTATTGCCGGCAACAAGAACTAACCACATCGCCCCCCTATTGCTGGCGGACCTCCACCAGCCGGCAGCGCTGGCCGACCTGGAAGTTGCCGCCCGCGCCGGCGAGGATGCCGGCGATGCTGCATTCGGGGCGGACCTCGCGGATCTGGATTCGGCCGATCGCCGCGCCGGGCTGATTGCCGATCACGTCGCCGGTGTCCGGGTCGAGAATGGGCGAGCCGAGCAGGTATACCTCGTAGCTGGCGCCGTCGCGGACGCGGCGGTTCCGCCCGCCGTTTATCACGACCGTCCCATCGGCCTGGACCATCGCTATTCGCGGCTGCCACGGGCGGGCGGCGATGGTTTCCGTGATTCGGCCAACCGCCTTGCCGATCACCCTGGCCGTGGCCCGGCCCAGCGGCGTGCGGTAGAACACGCTGCCGCCAAGCGTCACGTCGCGGTACTGGGCCTTGACCGAAAGGTCCGACGCGCGGACCGACTCCTCGATGCTCTCGCTGGTGATGATTTCGCCACTCTCGACGTCCACCACGTAGAGCGTCATGCCCATCACGGCCTTGCGGGTGGCGCCCATCATGTCCAGGCTGCCCAGGCCAAGGAAGCCGCCGGCCGTCGCGACGTGCCCGAAGTCCGTTATCGTCGCCTTGATGAGGTACTGCACGTTCTTGATCCGCCCGACCTCGGCACGGGCGTGCTCGCGGGTCATGCCGCTGTTCTGGATCTTCAGCTCGCGGACGATCGAGTCCAGTTCCGGCCGCTCTATGACGTGGTAGCGCCCGGTGGCAACCAGGCGGTCGACGAGGATGTCACGCATTCCCCCGCCGAGGTCCCAATGCATGTCGAACTGGGCGCGGTTCTCGAACTTCATCACCGCGACGCTGGGCTTGATGTAAGCCGAAGGGTCGCCGCCAAGGCCCGAGCCGCACCCGGCGCAGCACGCCGAGGCCACAAGCAGCAGTGCAATGGTGGAGCACGATCTCATCACATATCTGTATCGGCCGGGGCGGGCCGGATAGTTTAACCGCAGAAACGCGGGCATTGGGAAGAAGAAGAAGTTTAACCGCAGAGGCGCAGAGACTCTGAGATTCAGAAGAAGAAGCTGATGCGTTGGATCTCTATGCTGTTTCTTCATCTACCCTCCGCGCCTCTGCGCCTCTGCGGTTAATCCCCATTCCGCCCCTCGACTTCGCTCGGGACTTCGCAATCCGCAATCCGCAATCCGCAATCCGCAATCAATGCGTGTTCTCAATCGGCGCGTTTGCGTCCGCCTTGATTCGCTCGCCGCGGACTTGCATGTTCTTGGCCTCGCCTTCGGGCTTGGTGTCCAGGCCGTGAATGTGCGGCGCGGTCTTGCACTGCGGCTCGGTGTTGGCCAGCCGCCCGCGGGACAGGTCGCCCTTGTCAGGCAGCTTGAAGTGCAGGGGCTCACTCGTGCCGTCGGGGTTTACGTGGGCGCTGAGCTCGGGGAAGTATTGCAGGTCGATCTTCTTCCACTCGGCCGGGCTTATCCGCCGGCGATGCAGAACCCGTTCGGAGTTGGCCAGGCGGTCCCAGCCGCCAAACTCGTTCTGCATGTACCAAAGCTCGACTCGCCAGACCAGCGCGCCGCCGGCGGCGTAAAACTCCCGCGTCCGCATGAGCTCGACCAGCACCGTCGCGCGCTTGCCCATGCCGTTGACGTACAGCACGCGCTTGACCTCCATGAAGTCCTTCCAGTCCTCGACCCACTTGAGGATGGCGTTTGCATCGGCCAGGTCAAAGGACTCCTGCCTTTCGGGCGGCATGTTCAACTGCTTGCGCCTCGCGGCCGCCAGGCGGCCCATGCGCGCAGCGATCCACGACAGGTCGATTCCCTCAATTGTCCGCCCGTCGGTGGTCGTCACGCGGATGTCGTAATCGGCGTCTCCGGGCAGGTTGGCGAAGCGGAATTGGCCTGTGGCCTTGTCGAAGGCGGCTGCCTGGCAGGTCATTAGCGTGTCTCTCGACACGGCCTCGATATTAGCCACCAGTGCGGGCGGCGTTATCGCGCCGGTTACGTCGCCGGCTTTGGGCGCCGCCACTGGCGGCGGATCTTCCTTGAGTTCGACCTTGGCCGGGCATTGCGAAGCCGTCAGGGCAAGGGCAACCCCAAGAGTCAGCAGCGCAATCAGTGCCAGCACTTGCAGTCGCATTGGGCAGCTCCGCCTGTCCTCACTAATCCCGCCCCGCTTACCATTCCAGGGTACGGAGTCGAATAGATTGTGAATTATCATGAGGTTGTAAATCCGAATCTCTAAATCCTAAACAAATCTGAATTGCCAAATTCAAATGTTCAAAACGCCAGTACACGGTACTCGATTCGTGTGACACCCAGGCGTCCGTTGGGGCTTGTTCTTTGTTTTGGGTTTTGTATTTCGAAATTGTTTAGGATTTAGAGATTCGGATTTAGAATTTATCAGGCGGCATAATGCCCGCCAATTCCGAATCGATACACTAACACCCCCGTCCCTTGCGGGGCGGCCTGGCTTTGGCATCGGGGGTTTTTTCGTACGTCCTGCCGGCGGTGCCGGACTTGCTCTTGCGGGCCTGCACAATGAGCTTGCGGCCCATCGGCGTGGGCTGTTTGCCGGTCA